>JABGTD010000024.1 GCA_018647405.1 Nitrososphaerota archaeon
TAATTTTTCTTCAAGACGGATTGTATCGTAAAGGATTGAAATTTTGCCGGTCACTGTCCCCAATCCTCTCCGACTGTTTGAGCTGGTTTTAACTCAAAACCTTCGGATGCCTTGCTAAGTTCAAAACTTGCGCCGCAATCTGGACAGGTGACAATTTCGCCTTCTACTGCATCGTCAGGAATACCTATGTTTGCATCACATTCAGGACAACTTGCCATTTTTACCTATTTCTCCTCTCTTTTTTCATCCTTAATTATTTTCCGTTCAAGGCGGTCTTCTAGTGGAATTTCTAAAACATCTCCCATTCTAAGATTTTTTAACCCTGCTGCAACGCTCTTTGCAGTCTCAGGATCTTTCTTTATTCCTAATAATGACATAAGATAACTTGCCCCTGTTTTACCTGCTAATTCTCCAAATACTATTTTTCTTCTATTTCCGACTACTCTTGGTGGAATTGGTTCATAGGCGGCTGGATTATTGAGAATTGCCGCTAAATGAGTTCCTGCTTTATGCTTGTATGCTGATGATCCAACAATTGGTTTTGAATCATATGGTTGAATTGTTGTATACTGTTCTATGAGTCTTGAAAGATCTTCTAACATATCTAATCTAAAATCATTTGGGGATTTGAAGAGATATGTTAAAGCAACTGCCACTTCTGCTAATGCTGGTATGCCTGTTCTTTCTCCGATTCCATCTATTGTAGTATGAATCTGATCAACTCCTGCATCACATGCTGAAAATGCATTTGCCAATGCAAATCCAATATCATTATGTACATGAACATCAAGCGGTGTAGTTATTTCAGAACGAACCTTTTTAACAAAATTGTACATTCCAATTGGTCTCATTATTCCAACTGTATCTGGTAGACTAATTCTATCAACTCCTGCTTCTTCAATTGATTTACATAACTTTAACAAAAATTCTGGTTCGGCTCTACTTCCATCTTCCACTGTAAATCTAATTTTTAATCCATGATCCTTTGCATAAGTTACTGTATCTATTGCACGTTCTAATGCTTCATCTCTTGTAATACGTAATTTATCTTTGAGATGTATGTCTGATATTCCTAGATATGCAGCTACCCATTTTGCATCACACGATAATGATGTATCAATATCTTGTCTTAATGCTCTTCCATGTGAAACTATATCTGCCCTTAATCCTTGTTGAATGATTGTTTTTGTGGCTTCTTTATGATCTGGTGAGACTACTGGTGAAATTTCAATCTGATCAACACCAAAATAATCTAGCATCCATGCTATCTGAATTCGTTGTTTATTTGTAAATGAAACTCCTGGGTGTTGTTCACCTTCTCGTAGAGTTGAATCTAGCACTCGAATTTTTTTTGGAGTTTTTTCATATGCGTTATACATCTCTGCATAGTGATTCGGATCATTCATTACTAATTTCGTTCAAATTAATGATTAATATAAACATAATCGTACTATCTTCGCAGATATCAAGTTATTTCTTATCTAATTTAGTATGAATTTAAAAAATCGTATCGATTTTCGTTTATCTGATTGTTCTTAGAATAATTACTGTGTTTGTGTCTATTACACCTGGAATTTTTCTTAGCTCATCAATTGCAGCATTAATTTCAGTTATACTTGGTGCTTTTATGATCACACTGATATCATATTGTCCTGTAATTTCATAAACTGTTTTTACTGCATACAATTTTGTTAATCTGGATGACACTTTTGATGTGTCTGTAGTTGAATCAACAGATATCAAAACTATTGCACTTGTAGAATTAGTTTCTCCCATTTCAATTGTAAATTTTTCAATGACTTTACTGTCTACTAGATTTTTTACTCTTCTACGAATTGCAGATTCTGAAAGCTTTAATTTTTTTCCAATTTCTACAAATGATTCTCTAGAGTCATTTTTTAAATAGTCTAAAATTTTCTCATCAATTTTATCTTTAGCCATTTTTTCTTTTTTCCTCATTAGTAAATAACTCATCTAGTATTTGTAAAGATTTCATTACATCCTCCTGTGTTATTACTAGTGGGGGAAGTAATCTTAAGATATTTCTTCCAGAATATAGTAAAAGTAATCCCTTCTCAATACCTTCCATTAGTATATCTCTAACTTCAAATTTTAATTCAATTCCTATCATCAATCCTTTACCACGAACCTCTCTGATCACTGGATGTTTTTCTTTTAATTTGTTCAAACCTTCTTTGAATAATTTTCCCATGTTTGCAGAATTTTCTACCAATTTATCTTGTGTTAAAGCCTGCATCGTAGCTGTTCCTGCAGCACAAGATAATGGATTTCCTCCAAATGTTGATGAATGTTCTCCTTTTGAGATACAGTCTAAAATTTCTGATTTTACTAATGTTGCACCCATTGGTACTCCTCCTGCAATTCCTTTTGCTAAACATAGTATGTCTGGGGCAGTATCCCAATGTTGATGTGCCCACATTTTTCCAGTACGCCCAAGTCCTGCCTGTATTTCATCAAAAATTAACAGAATATCTTTTTCATCACATAATTTTCTGACATCTTGTAAAAATCCATCCGGGGCAACATGAATTCCACTTTCTCCTTGAATAGGTTCTAGAATTACAAATGCTGTTTGATCATTGACTGTTTCACGAAGCTTTTCCATATCGCCAAATGGAGAAAATGATACTTTTTCCACTAGTGGTTTGAACGCTTTTCTGTATTTTGGATTAAATGTAATTGAAAGTGCACCCAGTGTTTTTCCGTGGTATGACCCATTCATTGCAACCATTTCTGTCTTACCTGTAAACTTACGTGCAAATTTCATTCCAGCTTCGATTGCTTCTGCACCGCTATTATTCAGATGAACTTGTGATAAATTCTTTGGAGCGACTTTGAAAAGATTTTCCAAAAATTCTTCACGGGTTTTACTGTAAAGCGAACTATGAACTGTAATAATTTTTTCAAGTTGTGCTTTCAATGCATTGGTAACTCTTTCATTTTGATGTCCCAGTAATGCAACTCCATATCCGCCCATACAATCAATGTATTCCTTACCGTCGGTATCCCATACATGTGCACCTAAACCTCTATCTATTGTTACTGGAAATCTCTGATAAAGATTCCCGAGAAATTTATCTTCACTCATTTAGTTATCACCGTACAGTTGTTATGCTCTATAGCTGCTGAAATTGGATTTTCTTTTTGTCCATTTGCAATTAATGCTTCTGTAACTCCCATTTCAAGTGCTTCTGTTGCAGCAAGAATCTTTTTTTCCATACCGAATCCAATTTTTGGCATTATCTCTTTTGCTTCTTTTAACGATAATTTTTCAACCAATTTATCTTCCATCAACAATCCGTCTACATTTGTAATAAATAACACCTTGTCTGCATTGACGTGTCCTGCTACATTAGCCGCTGCCCTATCTCCGTCAACATTCAGAAATTCAGATTCTTCACTTATTGCAATTGGAGAAATTACCGGAGTGTACCCTTTATCCATGATTGTTTTTATTAAATCTGAATTTACATTTGAAATTTTACCTGTATATCCACCATCAATTACCTGTTTTCTTCCTTTTTCATTCATAATCATCAACTTCTTTTTCCTATTAGCCTCAATTGTTTTTCCATCCATACCTGATAATCCAATTGCATTGATTCCATTTTTCTGTAGCATCTGAACAATTGCCTTGTTTATTCTTCCCGACATTACCATTGTAAAAATTTCTGAAGTTTCTTTGTCTGTATATCGACTCTTTATTCCGCTAGGTGATACAACAAATTTAGGTTCCTTACCTAATTGCTCTGTTACTTTTGTTACTTCTTTACCTCCGCCGTGCACTAGTATGACACCTTCTTGGGCTACAACTTTTTTTATATCATCTATTGTAGATGGATGTAAATTATCTACTACGCTCCCGCCAATTTTTATTGTAATCATCTATTATACTGGTGTTAGTGGGGAATACATAATTCCTTCGAACTCATCAAATCCTGCCATGACATTCATGTTTTGAATTGCAGAACCTGCTGCACCTTTCATCAAGTTATCTGATGCTGATAGAGCAACTAATCGGTTGTTATCTCTGTCTAGATCAAATCCAATATCACAGAAATTTGAACCGACTAAGAATTTTGGGTCTGGGAATTTATGTAGACCGTCTTTATCTCTAATTAATCTGATAAATCTCTCGTCATTATATTCTGCTCTGTATATTTTCCAAAGTTCTTTCTCATCGATATCTTTCTTAAGGAATGTATGGTTTGTACATAAAATTCCTCTTACCACATCTACAGCATGTGGACTCATTGATACTTTGATCTTTCTACCTGCTGTCTGACTTAATTCTTGTTCAATTTCTCCTGTATGTCTATGCTTTGCTGGTTTGTATGGTCTGATGACTCCTGCACGCATTGCATGTGCTGTTCCTGCACCTGCACCTGCACCTGATGAACCAATTTTTGAATCAACAACAATATGTTCTTCATCAATTAAATTATTTTTAATTAATGGATTTAATGCAAGCATTGAAGTTACTGCCATACATCCTGGACATGAAACTAATTGTGATTTTTTAATTTCTTCTCTATGTAATTCTGGTACTCCGAATACTGATTTCGCTAAATAATCTGGATGTGGGTGTTCCCATCCATACCATTTTCCATAATCTTCTGGATTATGTAAACGGTAATCTGCACTCAAATCAATAATCTTCATTCCTCTGTCATACAATGCTTTTACAATTTCAGTTGCGGTTCCATGTGGAACTGCAGTAAAAACCACATCACAATTATCACTCATTTTCTCATAATCTAGTTCTGAAAATTTTAAATCAGTAAAACCTCTTAGGCTAGGTTGAGCCTTGTGTAGAAATTTTCCCACATGTTGCCTTGATGTTACCATTGAAACTTCAACTTTAGGATGGCTGAGAAGTAATCTGAGAACTTCTCCTCCTACATATCCTGAGGCTCCTACAATTCCTACTTTCATAACCTATTATCAAAAAAGCATAATTTAACAGTAATTACCATTATCAGTTGATATTACGAATTGCATAGTCGATCATCTCTTTTGGAATGTTTTTCTTTGAGACTTTTACCAATCCTTTAAACTCCACAGTATTATTTACCTCGTGTACAACTAGGCCTCTTTCTTTGTCTTCCATTAAGTCAATTCCTAGAATTCCACCACCTACTGCTTTCGATGTTTTTTCGCACAAGTCTTCAATTTCTTTTGTAATTTCACAAAGTTCTGGGTCTGCACCTAATGCGATGTTTGTCTTAAACCCACCAGATGATTTTCTATACATCGCTGATATGGCTTGATCTCCTATAGTAATTACACGAATATCTCGTGGTGGACGGTTAATCATTTCTTGTAAATAATAAATCCTATCCTGAGGTCCATCTGTCACTTGTCTATTTTCAATTACAGCTTCAGCAGTATCTTTGTCTTTAACTGGCATAACACTTCTCCCCCAACTTCCAATTATTGGTTTTATAACTAGTGGGTACCCAACTTTTTCAAAATTATCTAATGCAGTTTCTGCTGAAAAAGAAAAGTAAGTCTTTGGAGTGGGAATATTATTTTTCTTTAGCAGCATTGATGTTATCATTTTATTTCCACAAGTATTTGCAACATCGAATTTGTTAATCACTGGTATGTTCATAAATTCTAAACATGCTGTGAAATGTAATCCACGATAATAACTAACACAGCGTTCTAACACTACATCTCCAAATTCAAAATTCTCAGGTTTACTATCTGTATCAAAACTAGTAATCTTTGCATCAACCATGGATGTTTCATAACCTAGTTCCTCTGCATTTTTTTGCAGTAGTTTTTCCTCGGTTCTTAACCTATCAAATACTATGCAAATTTTCTGCAATTACTCTCCCCAGTCTTCGCCTACTGTTTCTGCTTCTTTTAATTCAATATTGGAACCTTCTTTCTTTGAGATTTCATAGTCTGCACCACAATCTCCACAAGAAACAATTTCACCTACAGCGGCATCTTCTGGGATATTCATATTTGCGTCACATTCTGGACAATTCATATTTTTTTTTGCACCCATCTCTAGAATTTATTAGCTTCTGTTGACTGCATTCCCCATAATTCAACAAATCCTTTTGCCAATTTCTGATCAAATGTGGAATCTTTTCCATAAGTGGCTATGTCGTGACTATAAAGAGAATATTTTGACTCTCTACCGACCACTCTGACATTTCCTTTGTGAAGTTTTAATCTAACAGTTCCAGTTACACGTTTTTGAGCTTGTTCGATGAATTTATCCAATTCTTTTCTTAATGGATCATCCCATAATCCTGAATAAACTAACCATGCCCATTCATCATCCACTAATGTTTTGAATTTAGTTTCATGTTTTGTATGTACCATTTTTTCAAGATCTGCATGTGCTTCAATTAGGCATATTGCTGCTGGTGTCTCGTACACCTCTCGAGATTTTATTCCAACTACCCTATCTTCAATATGATCCACTATTCCAACACCATGGGAACCTGCTTTTTTATTGACATATTCTATTAATTTCACTGGAGGCATTTTTTTACCATCTATTTCTACTGGTATTCCTTTATTGAATTTGATTTTAAGATATGTAGGTTTTTCAGGCAAATTTTTTGTTTTTATCCAAATGAATGCATCGTCTGGTGGTTCATTGTATGGATTCTCCAAAACTCCACCTTCTATTGCTCTTCCCCATAAATTTTGATCAATACTGAATTTTTTTGCAACACTATCTATCTCAATTCCATGCTTATTTGCAAATTTTAATTCGGTTTCCCGGTCTAGGTTCATATCACGAATTGGTGCAATGATTGGAAGATTAGAACCTGATCTTAATGTGTTATCAAAACGTACCTGATCATTTCCTTTACCTGAACAACCATGTGCTAACGATGAAACCTTTTCTTTTTTTGCAATTTCAAGTACTTTATGTGCAATTAATGGTCTTGCTAGTGCAGTAGCAAGACAATATTTTTTTTGATATAGTGCATTAGCTTTGATTGCTGGAAAAATATACTCTGTAACAAATTCTTTTTTTGCATCTATGTTGTAATGTTTTTTAACTCCAAGTTTTTTAGCTTTTTTTGCAATTTTGTTATCATCATCTCCTTGACCCACATCAACTGTCACTGTAATTACATCCATGTCGTGCATGTCTTGCATATACTTTACAACTACTGATGTATCCAATCCTCCTGAAAATGCAAGTATTGATTTTTGTTTCATAATGCAACTGTTTGAATGTATGTGGGCATTTATCTTTTATGATAACTATTTGGGCTCCTGATTTCATTTGAAAAATGAATAGCTACAGCTAAAATTCGATGGCTATTTAACTTTCAGGCATAACGCTGTTTTATGAAAATCCCATATCTGATTGGTGCTGTAATTGTGGTTATTGGAATTATTGCTTTTGCAGGATTTACTCAATCCTCTGTTGATGATTCTCAAAATAAAATACGTGTAGCATTCTTTCCGAGCGTTGTTCATGCAGTACCGATTATAGGAATGGAAACTCATACTTTTGCAAATAATTTTGATGATGACTTGGATATTCAAGTAATGATATTTGATAGCGGTCCTCAGGTAATCGAATCCATATTCTCAAATTCTGTTGATATTGCATATGTTGGTCCTGGTCCTGTAATCAATGGTTTTCTAAAATCTAATGGTAATGACTTGAAAATTCTTGCAGGTGCTGCTAGCGGTGGTGCGAGTTTTATAATACAAAAAAACTCTGGATTGGACTTGATTGAAAATTATTCCGGAAAACGAATTGCCGCACCTCAAATTAGTAACACACAAGATGTATCACTTCGACATTATCTTTCAGAAAATGGTTTGACCACTGCTGAAAAAGGAGGAGATGTTTTTGTTTTGAATATAGCAAATCCTGATATTTACACACTTTTTGCAAAAGGTGACATTGATGGTGCATGGGTTCCTGAACCTTGGGCAACCATGTTGGTTGAAGAATTGAATGGAGTTCGCCTGTTTGATGAAAACGAATTTTGGCCAGAAAATCAATTTTCATCAGTACTACTGATAGGAAGATCAGATTACATTGAAAAAAATCCTGAAATAATTAAAAAATGGATAAACACAAATGAAAAGACAGTAGAATGGATAAACAATCATCCTGATGAATCTAAAAAACTTTACAATGAGTTCTTGAAAAGCTATATGGGACGAACGTTACCTCAAAACATTGTGGAAAAGTCATTCTCAAATATAATAATTACATCGGAACCTCTGGAAAATTCTGTTTATATTTTTGCTGAACGTGCTGATGCACTTGGATATCTTGGACGTGATGGTTACACACTTGATGGAATTTTTTATAATGAAAACATATCAGTGACATCAAACGAGGAGAATCACAATGGGTAAGATAGAAGCAAAAAATATTATAAAATATTTTCAGCATGATGGTAAACCTCTCAAAGCAATTGGTGGGGTGAATCTTACTGTTAATGATGGAGAGTTTGTTTGTATAGTTGGTCCGTCTGGATGTGGCAAATCCACATTTCTTAGAATTTTAGCAGGATTGGAAAAGCCTGATGATGGGGAAGTATTACTTGATGGAAAAAAACTTGTTAACACTGGACCTGACCGAATAATGGTGTTTCAGGAAGGTGCATTATTTCCATGGTTAACTGTTCAAGATAATGTTGAATATGGTTTGAAAGTTGCTGGTATACCTGAAAATGAACGTCATGATATATCCAAAAGATATCTTGACATGATGCAATTATCCCAATTTGCAAATTCATACACGTATCAATTGTCTACTGGAATGAAACAACGTGTTGCTATTGCACGTGCACTTGTGATGGATCCTGATGTATTATTAATGGATGAGCCATTTGCTGCCCTTGATTCACAAACCAGAGATTTACTTTTAGTTGAAATGCAAATGATTTGGCAGAAAACAAAAAAGACCATCATATTTGTAACACATAATGTACCTGAAGCAGCTGTACTTGGTTCACGTGTTGCGATATTTAGTCACAGACCTTCAGTTGTAAAAAAATCTCTTGATATTGATTACAAAAGACCTCGTGTTACAGAAGATGAAAATTTAGGAAAATTTGAAAAAGAAATTCTTGCTGCATTAAGACATCAGGGGCCAAAATAGGGTGTTTATTCAATGAAAGCAAATCTCTTCGGTAAAAAAATTGCATTTTATGTACTAATCATAGTTGTTTGGCAAGGAATTGATTCCGCAGAAATTTGGCCTGATAACATATTTCCTTCCCCTATAGAAGTTGGAGAAGATCTACTTTATGGAATATCTGATGGAAGTTTATTTTATGGAATTGCAACTAGTATGTGGCGTTTGGTAATTGGATTATCAATTGCAATTGGCGGTGGGGTGTTACTTGGAATCTTCATGGCTCGTGTTGAAACTGTAAATCAAACCATTGGTTCGCTTGTACTTGGATTACAATCAATTCCTTCTGTAGCTTGGGTTCCACTTGCAATCTTATGGTTTGGTCTGTCTGATTCCGGAATAATATTTGTCACTGCAATTGGAGCAATTTTTGCTGTTACAATCAATACGTACACTGGTGTTAAAAATATTGATCCGTCATTCATTGAGGCAGCAAGAAATATGGGTGCTAAAGGCAGTCAATTAGTTACAACAATTCTCATACCTGCTGCATTTCCATACATGATTTCTGGATTCAAACAAGGATGGGCATTTGCATGGAGAGGTGTAATTGGAGCAGAACTTCTTTTCTCATTTTTGGGTCTTGGATTCTTGTTAAATGTTGGAAGACAACTAAATGATGTATCTCAAGTTATTGCAATGATGCTTGTAATCATGGGAATTGGAATTCTAATTGATGGCTTTGTCTTTAAAAAATTAGAAGATAAAGTTATGACTAAATGGGGACTTCGTTAGGTTTTTCTGATTTCATTTTTGTTGAAATTATGAATGCTGTTAGTGTAACTACAATTGCAAAAATCATCACTATCGTATAATCTGTATAGTATGCAATGGTTCCTGCAATCACTGGACCTATAACTGTGGAAATTGCTAATGTGGAACTAAAAATTGCTGTTGATGTTGATCTTGGATTGTTTTCCATTAGATGGAAGTTTCCTCCAATAAACAGAAATGCCCATGAACATCCAACTATTGCCATAAATGGCCATGCCATCCACCACTCTGTAATTAATGCTAATCCAACAAACACTATGACTGTCATTCCTATTCCAATCTTGAATTTTGTTATATTTTGAATCTGAATTCTCTTTGACATCAAATTCATGACAAGAAATGCGGTTAGTGTATTTGCTACGTATACCATTGAAACTTGATATAACTCTGCGCCAAAATATTCCATTAACATGATGGGAAGAACGGTCCATGCAGCAGCTGCACCTATGTGGCGAATTAATAGTGATGAAAATAGGAATTTATTTTTTACAATAATTTTCTTGATTATTCCTTTTTCTACAATTTTTTCAGTTTGTATTTTGGGTAACTTTAATGAAATTATAAAGCCTATAATGAAAAAACAACTACTCACAACAAAAATTAATTTTTCATCGTTTGCCAATCCTGCTGCAACTATACCTGCAAGCCATCCAAGAGCATGAAATGATATTACTGATGCAACTTTGGATTTTCCTTTTCCTGCTTCATATGCATATGCTATCATTGGTGGAATCATAATTCCTGATGCTATGCCTGCACCCAATCTTGCTATGATTAGATATGTTGTATTATCTGCAAAATAATGTAAACCGAATGTAATTGCACATAAAACAAATCCAACTCTAATGAATAACAGTCGTTTTGCTTTTCTATCTGACATACGCCCAAAATATGTTTCAGTCAAAATTTGTGCAAATGCAAATGATGCAACAATTATTCCAATTTCAAAAACAGATTTTGCAACAAGACTTGCAATAATTGGCATAAACACAAATGTAATTGCTATTCCAGAATGTTGAAAAAATGTCGCTCCTCTAACTAAGTTATTTAGATTATTTCTTTGTAACACATGTTTCTTCTTTAATCACCTAATTTGAAAGAAGAGGTGAAATCATTCGTTAATTTTTATTTTTGTTGTAATCTGCTTGAGCATTCTGGCTGATGCACCCCAAATGAGGTGCTTCTTAAATCTGAATGCATACATTTCTTGAATTGAGTTATGTTCTGGATCTGAATCATCTTCAAGAGTTTCTAAAAATGGTATCAAAGGAATTTCTAAAAACTCATCTACTTCTGAATTTGGTATTAGATTTTTAATCTTGTTTAGTATACAAATAAATGGTAAAATTGTAAATCCTGAATTTAATGTTGCAACTGGTTTCAACTGTCCAATAACATCTTCGCGCTTGATTGTAATTCCAGTTTCTTCTCGAGTTTCTCTAATTGCTGTATCTAACAAATCAGCATCTTCATCAGATATTTTTCCTCCTGGAAATGCAATTTCTCCTCCATGATGCTTCATTGTAATTGGCTTTTTTATCATCAAAATTTTCGGTGAATCATCAAAAATGATAATCAAAACAGAAGATAATTTTGTTTCATTATTTTTAGATAAAACTGGATTAATTTCAGATGTTATTGAATTTCTAATTAGTTCTAAATTCACATTTTTGTGTAAAACAAATTACTAAATGAGTTTGTCTTTTTTGAAATAACCACAATTCCAATAATTGTGGCTGCCAGAACTATCATAACCATTTGACCAAATTCTGGCACGACATAACTACCAAAAATCTCTATTTTTTCAGTTCCTTTCTTAAATGGAATTGTAATTGTTAATCCATTTTCAAATCCAAATTCATCTGTTATGTACAGTGTTTCAGGTTCTTCATTAAACAATCCTGGTTCTGAATGAATCTGTGCTATGAATTCACCATTATCAAATGGTCTAACAAGAAAATCATTAATTTTCAATAATAGTTCACCATCTTCCATTGAATTGATGTTGATAATCAGTGATGCTTTTTTTGGTTTTGCTGTAATGTCTATTACTTCACCTCCTTCAATTTCGTGATAAATCAGAGTTGTCAAATCAATCTCATCTGGCACAACTGCGGTACCATCATTTTCCATAAATCCTGAAATTTTCACATTTCCTTGAAATGCTTCTGGCACTTCAAAATAAAGATGCCAATTTCCCATTTCATCTATACTTTGTAATGTTTCAACAGATTCTGTAAATTTTATTTTTGGGTCTTTCGAACTTGCACCTTTGGCAAACTTTTCTCCATCTAAGATAACATCATATTTTTCATTCAGAGAGTTGGTTGGAAATTCAAAACTTCCTACAACTGGAAGCTGAAATCCATTCAGAGAGTACATGTTCAATTCACTTCCATCATTAGAAAATTCTGCATCTGTAAACCATGCATTTGCAGTATATCTGAAAGTAAATGTATCGTCATTTTGTTTTACTGTAAGTGGTTGTATTGCATCATCTCCAAATGCAAAACAACTGTAGTAATCAACTTTATCTGCTATGCTTGGATTTGCCATTAATTTAAAATCAAAAACCTCTCCTGGTTTCATAGTATCATAGATATCTGATGCTGCAATATCGATTATAACATCATATTTATCCTTAATTAATGCATAAATTCTAAATTTCTCAAAAGTATCTTCCCCTCCATTTCTAATTTTTCCAACTAAATTTCCATCATCTAGAATCTGTAAACTATCATCATAGATTATGTATCCGCCCGTAAATGATTCGGTAGTCTTTTCATATGTTATGGTTGGCTCAAGTAAGATTGGACTTTCAGTGCTAACTTCTGGAATTTGAACTTTCATTGGCAACATGTTCTCTGGCATTATTGCAGCAAGTCTGTATTCTCTGACAATCAGTTCATCACCATCTTGAATTGAAATTGTTACTGTTGGTATAATTGGGACATATTCTTTATTTTTGACTCCTGCAAAAATTGTGTATGTTCCATTCTCGTCAAAAAATCCTATAAATTCATGCTCTGGAATATACACTTCCCCGTACATTCCGGCATCTGCAATTCCTGGATAAAACATTGTAAAAACTCCTAATGCGATTATTGTCAAAACCAATTCTTTCATGTCCTAATTTTGTTAAAATTAGATAAAAACCTAATCAGTAAATTACTAAACATAGAGAAGTTTTAATCAAGTGTATCGTGATTTCACATATGACGATTAGATATGAAATTAATCCTCCAAAAGTATCTGATCCTCCTTCACGAATTGAGTTGTTAGATGAGCGAATTGAGCAAATTAGCACGTTTTGTGATGGAATTCATGTAACTGATTCTGTACTGGGAATTGAACGAATTTCTCCATTAATTATTGGTGCAGAAATCAAACAAAAATATCCAAAACTTAACGTAACTATAAGTTTACGAGTAATTGATAAAAAAATTCCTCAAATTGTTGATTTTGTTGATTCTGCCATACATGCCAATCTTGACGGAATTTTAATTTTAATGGGTGATCCTTCTCCTGAAAATAATTACAAATCTGGAGTTATCCCAAGCTTTGCAGTTAATCATTTAATTCAAAATGGTTTTGGAGACAAAATCAATTTCTTTTTATCATTACCAAGTAAACCAAATTTTGATAAAATTTCTAAGAAGGTGATAGCTAAACCAAATGGCTTTGTGACACAAGTAGTTCATGATGCATCTCAAGTCAAAAGAATCAATGATTATTTGAACCCAAAAGGATTTTCAATTATTCCATGTTTGTTATTCCCTTCACCTAAAAATTCACGTTCTGCACAATTTCTTAACCTTGATTGGTCTAATTATGAGGATAACTTCTCATCTTTTGTTCTCGAAATTGAGAGTATTACTGGGGATGTCTTACTCACATCTCCAAATGATTTTAAAGGAGCGTTAGATTTCTTAACACGATTACAAAATTGAATGAAGAAACATTTGCTGATGCATTAGAAAATCGTATCCTTCTTTTTGATGGTGCAATGGGAACTGAAATCCAAAGATATGATCCAAAATCTGAAGATTTTCCAGATGGTAAAGATGGATTCAATGATGGATTATCTACGACAAAACCTGATTGGATAAAAGAAATTCATAGAAAATATCTCACTGCTGGTGCAGATTGTATTGAAACTAACACTTTTGGTTCAAATAAAATTAAACTTGATGAATATGGTTTTGGTGCACAAACAGTTGAACTAAATCAAAAAAATGCAGAACTTGCAAGAAGTGTATGTGATGAATTTACTGATAGGCAAAGATTTGTTGTTGGTTCTATGGGGCCTACTGGTTATCTTCCTAGTTCTAATGATGCTGATCTTGGTCAGATGCCTTTATCTCAAATAAGAGAAGCTTTTGAATTACAGGCTGAGGGATTAATCAAAGGAACTGTAGATGCATTACTGATTGAAACTAGTCAAGATATACTTGAAGTGAAATTGGCAGTTGAGGCATCTCATTCAGCAATGGAGAAGATTGGAAGGAAGGTCACATTAATTTCAAATGTTACTTTGGATCAATATGGAAAAATGCTGTTAGGAACAAATGTTCAATCTGCATACACTACTGTCTCTGATATGGGGATTGATATTTTTGGTCTAAATTGTTCTACTGGTCCAATTGAGATGGAACCAAGTATACAGTGGTTAAATGATCAAAAGCATAAACCATTGCTGATAGTTCCAAATGCCGGAATGCCAGAAAATGTAGGTGGTCAGGCAGTATACAAAATGACACCTGAAAAAATGGCATCTGCACTTAATTCCTTTATTGAAGAATATCCACAAATTAACATAATTGGTGGTTGCTGTGGAACAAATCCTGAGCATATTTCACAATTAAGAAAAATTATCGACCAGCAAAAGAAAGATTGATGAGATAAGTATTTACAAAATTTATTTTAAAAATATACATGTTAAAGCCTAGAGTAAGCTCATCAATAAAATCGGTTGATTTGAAACAGGAGGTAGGACCTCTTATCATTGGGGAGCGATTGAACACACAGGGTTCAAAAAAAGCAAAACAGCTTGTTCTAAATGATGATTTTGATGGGTTAGTTGATCTTGCAAGAAATCAAGTTGAAGATGGTGCTCATTGTATTGATGTATGTGTGGCAACAACTGAACGTTCGGATGAAAAAGCATTCATTCTGAAACTAGTAAAAAGTCTAAGTCTTGAGATAGATGCACCTCTTGTAATTGATTCCACAGATCCTGAAGTAATTGAATCTGCAATTGAACAAATTCCAGGTAAGCCAATTATCAATTCAATTAATTTGGAAGGTGATGGAAGTCGATTCAAAGCATTAGCGCCGTTGATGGCAAAATACGGAATTCCTGCAATTGCATTATGTATTGGACCTGAAGGAATGGCAAAAACACCATCTCAAAAGGTTCAAACTGCAGAACTATTATACAAATCTGGAAAAAAATATGGTCTACGTGCAGATCAATTCATCTTTGATGTTTTAACATTTACACTTGCAACTGGAGAAGATGAATTTCTTGATGCTGGAAAAAATACTCTTGAAGGAATTAAACTTGTTAAAGAACGATTTCCAAACTCATTCACTACTCTTGGTTTGAGTAACATTAGTTTTGGTTTAGCTCCACAAACACGACGTGTTTTGAATTCTGTATTTCTATATCATGCAGTTAAAGCAGGTCTTGATAGTGCAATTGTTAATGCACGAGAAATAACGCCATATACTGAAATTGATGAAAAAGAAAAAAAACTTGTAGAAGATTTAATTTTTAATACTCACTCAAACGCATTATCTGATTTAATATCTCATTTTGAAAATATCAGTCAAGATTCTACTGCACAAAAGAAGAAAGTTGATGTTGATCCATTATGGCCAGCTGGTAAACGTTCAAACTTTAGAATAATTAATCGTCTTAAAGATGGAATTCAAAATGATGTGGTTTCTGCTATTGCTGAAAAATTATCTGATAAAGATCTACTAGTTGATAATGATGGAATTTTATCAATTAATGCTAGTAAAGAAACCACTCATCAAGGTGCCATTCAAACATTAAATGATGATCTTTTACCTGCAATGAAAATTGTTGGTGACAAATTTGGTGCTGGTGAATTAATTCTTCCATTTGTACTAAAATCTGCAGAATGTATGAAGGCTGCAGTTAAGGAATTAGAAAAATACTTGCTAAAAGAAGAGGGAACTAGCAAAGGTATTCTAGTTTTAGGAACTGTCTATGGTGATGTTCATGATATTGGAAAAAATTTGGTAAAAACTATCTTTGAAAATAATGGCTACACTGTACATGATTTAGGTAAACAAGTGCCTTTGCAAAAATTTGTAGAAAAAATTAATGAAGTAAAGCCTGATGCTGTAGGCCTTTCAGCATTATTGGTATCTACATCAAAACAAATGCAATTTTTTGTTGAACATGCAAGAAAAACTGATGTTAATATTCCAATATTATGTGGTGGTGCTGCAATAAACAGCAATTACATTAATCGGATTGCAAAACAAGATGGACTTTATGAGCCTGGAATATTTTATTGTGGAACTATGTTTGATGGACTTAAAACAATGGACAAGCTAGTCTCTGAAGAAAAGGATACATTTGTTGATAATTGGAAAGAAAAAATATCAAAATGGGAAGAAAGTAAAGTAAAACAAGTTGATTCTAAAGATCTTCCACATAGTGATGTTAAACCTATATCTCCACCAACTCCTCCAAAAATCAATGATGTCATTAGACTGAAATCTGAAGACTTTGATCTAAATGAAATCTGGAATCATTTAAACAAAAATTCACTGTTCAAACTTTCGTGGGGTATTAGAGGAAATTCAAAAACTGATACAATTGATGACCCTGAAAAACTTCTTGAAGAATGGAAAAAACGTGTGATAGATGATGATCTCTTCGAACCACAGGCTGTCTACGGATATTTTTCATGTCATAATCGTGATGATAAACTAGTCGTAGATGGTCCTGATGGTCAAGATATAATTTTTGATTTTCCTCGTTCATCAAAAACAAAACATTTGTGTTTGACAGATTATTTTGGTGAAAATGATATGGTTGCATTCCAATCTGTAACTGTTGGTACAAAAGCTGCTGAGTTAATTGAAAAATGGGATAAGGAAGACAAGTACACAGATGCATATTATCTACATGGTCTTGCAGTTGAAACTGCAGAAGCAATGGCAGAATGGATCAATCATAAAATTAAAAATGAACTTGGATTATCTGAAAAGGGTGGTTTAAGATACAGTTGGGGATACCCAAGCTGTCCTGATACGACCCAACAACATCTTGTATGGAAATTAATTCATGGAGAAAAATCTGGTATGGAGTTAACAGAATCTGGGCAAATCATTCCTGAACAATCAACTGCCGCAATAGTTGTACATCATCCTGAAGCAGAATACTTTGTTTTATAGAGTAAAATCACGCTTGATTTAAAAAGAGGAAAATCTGTTTGAAACTTCATGGGAGCTAGAAAAACATCTGCAAGAAAAATCAGATTAATTAAGAAAACAAAACAAGCCTCTTCTGTTCCAGCATGGGTTATTCTAAAGACCAAACGTACTGTTAGAACAAATCCAAAGGCTAGACAATGGCGTAGTACTGATGTGGAGGTTGGATAGTTGTCCCAAGAACTTGAACGTGTATACACAATTCCACTAGGAAAAGTACTCCTTTCTCAAAGTCAACATCGCGCAGTTAGAGCAATTAACATGATCCGTGAATTTGGTCGTAAACACATGAAAACTCAAGAAATCAAGATTGATGAAGAACTTGCTCAATTGATTTGGTCTAGAGGTGTTAGAAGTCCTCCACGTAAAATTCGCGTCAAAATGACAAAAACAGACGATGGTTACATTTTAGTTACTAATTATGAAGAAGGTACGGAATCTGATGAAACAGATTCAAAAAAATCTCCTGAGATTAAACAAAAAGTCGAACCTCAAATAGATGATGCAGATGCAATTGAAGTAACGGAAGAAACTCTCAAAGAAGAAAAACTAGCTCCAAAAGAAGCAAAAACAGAAAAGCCAAAAGCTAAAGAAGCAAAACCAAAAACAGAAAAGCCAAAAGCTAAAGAAGCAAAACCAAAAACAGAAAAGCCAAAAGCTAAAGAAGCAAAACCAAAAACAGAA
>JABGTD010000021.1 GCA_018647405.1 Nitrososphaerota archaeon
AACATTGGAATCAGACTAAATCAAACGCCTCCAAATATTGTGATTGAAAAATCAACTACAGGCGGAATTGCAGTTGCTCAACAAACCAAACTAAAGAAAATGTCAGAGAAATTACTAAAAGAGATTCTTAACGTGTATGGATACACAAGTGCACGAGTTGTTATAAAAGAAGACATTGATTCAGAACAACTTATTGATTTTATAAATGGAAATAAGACATATGCAAAAGGAATTACTATTTTAAATAAAATTGATCTAGTTGACGATAAATTTGTAAAAAATGTATCAAAAAAGCTAAAAACTGATTTTATACCAACATCAGCAGATTCAAATAAAAATATCAATCAATTGAAAGAAAGAATTTACAACGAATTGAAATTCATTCGTGTGTACCTTAGACCAAAAGGTGGTGAGACCGATTTTAAAGAACCATTAATTATTAGAAAAGGAAATACGGTTGGAGATGTTTGCAACAAGTTACATAGAAATATGAAAAAAGACTTCAGATTTGGATTAGTTTGGGGCAAAAGTGTAAAGTTTGGAGGACAAAGAGTTGGCCTAAATCATATTTTAATTGATGAAGATGTACTAACAGTAATTAAGAAAAGATGATTCTAAAAAAAGAATTTTATGAACGAGAAACTGTAACCGTAGCAAAACAGCTTATTGGAAAAACACTCACAAGAAAAATTCAAGGTACAAAAATGACAGGAATAATTATTGAAACCGAAGCATATAGAGGTAAAAATGATCTTGCCAGTCATGCAGCAACAAATGTGACAAAAAGGAATAAAATCATGTTTGGTCCAGTTGGAATGTCTTATGTCTATTTTACATATGGAATGTACTTCATGCTTAATGTGGTAGCAAAAAGTAAAAAACAAAATGCAGGTGCAGTTTTGATTAGAGGGATTTATCCACAAGATGGAATCAAGATTATGATTAAGAATAGAGGAATCAAAGACGTGAATAAAATCTCAAATGGACCAGGAAAGTTAACAATGGCAATGAACATTTCAATGAAAGAGAATAATATTGATTTAACAAAAAAATTATCAGTTTACATAAGTGATGGAATCATACCAAAAAAAATTAACAGATTGCCACGAATCGGAATTTCAAAAGCAATAGATAAAAAATGGAATTTCAGTATTAATCCAAAAGATTACTTTTGATCTTTATCGTCATCTTCTAAAGTCCAAGGAAGAAAATGTCCAAGTATACGACTCCAATCCATCCTTAACATTAGTACAACTACAGTAGTCATTACAACACCAAATACAACAATTCCAATAATTATTGGAGTAGGATCATCCAAGTCTTCAGGCTCGTTAATTCCGAACATTTCAAAGATAGGGTCAACTACAGGACCGCTCAGATAATGTGCCAGTATGACAATTGCATAACATAATACAATTTTTCCGGTTAGGGTAGCAATAAAAAATCGTAGTGGATTGTATTTTGCCAGCCCAAGTGGAACATATACTATATCATCTGGAATCGGGGTAGCAGCCGCAACAAATGCAGCTGCAGCACCATATTTTTTAACTAATCTTTGAAATGGCAACATACGTTGTTTCGTCTTTTCAGACATGATTTTTCTGCCACCATAACTAATTACAAAAATTATTTGTTTTGCAACAGTTGCTGTAAAAGCCCCAATTAATGCAAGAATGTGAAGATTGAATTGATCACCAACAGACATGGTTACTAGTAAAATGAAAGAGGGAATTGGAACAAATGGGATTAAAGAACCAAAAAAGCTAACTAATGCAAGACCAAGATAGCCAACTTCCGAGGAAAAGAATGGAATAAAGTCCCAAAGATCCAATAGATTACAAAATCTATAACCGTATATAAAAAAATGGAATTTGATTAATCATTAAAATATTCGAAAATGAACCATAACATGAATGACTGAAAATGAGAACTATGAAATTGCAGATTTAATCTCAAGAATTAGCCCATACATTAGATTTATCGGAGTGATTAGTAAAACAGGAGAACTTCTTTCATATTATAGAAAGGAAGATTTAGATCCATTATTAGACCAAAAAAAGACACAGTATCAATTTGCACAAATTGCAATCAAAACAGAACTTGAGGAACAATTTGATGACCAATTAGGAGATACAGAATTCGTATGGGAAGAGAGAACCAAAGTCCAGACCATTTCATTTGCAATTTCTTCGAGAAGAATTTGGATTACAATTGAAAAGAAGGTTATTCGTTCCGAAATGCTTAGAATTATTGATTCATGTCTTCCAATTGTGAAACGCTATTCATAGTATTCATAAAATAAAAAAATGGTAGTTACTCAATAATAGATTGTTAAGAAAATTAATTTAAATTATTAGTCTTAGTCTACTTTTTTCACTTTTTGTGCGGCTGGGCCTTTTTCTGTTTCACCAACTTCAAACTCAACTTTATCGCCGTCATTAATCTGACCTTGGACTTCTGTCATATGGACAAACAAGTCTTTGTCTTCATTTTCACGTTCGATAAAACCGAATCCTTTATTTTGGTTAAACCATTTTACGGTTCCTGTTTCCATCTTAACTTTAGGTGTACTTGAAACCTATTAAATGAAACAATCAAATTAAATGATGAAAAATCGTAAATGTTGGCAATAAGACCATGCATGCCTAAGCTCATGCATGGCATGCTGACGGTTTATTTTCAAAATAGCTCATTTTGCTCATAAATCAGGTATTTTAGACACAAAATGTATCAATTACTAATTGATCGGTTTGTATACTACCTATGATCGAGAAAAATATGAAATACATGTGTAAAAGCTGCAAAACAGATTGCGATGACATTACAGAACATATGATGAAAGTTCATAAATTCTCTAAGAGTATAATGGAACTGCAGCTTAAAACAAACCCAAATACATACAAAAATTGTTTTGAGACGAAAGCCTAGATCCCACAGAAATAAAATTTAGTTAAGATTTTCTATATGGGATCCCTAAGCTAGTAAATGAGTGACGATGATGAAAATAGAATTGTCAATTTACGTGGAATTGCAATAATATCAACATTCATCATATCATCTATAATTTTGTATATTCAAACAAGTGAATGGAACGGTCCCTAAGAAATTCAGATCTATTCATAAAGCCAACACAAAACATATCCACTCTTTGTCTTAAATTTAGGAGGATCTTTTTTGCATTTCTCCATTGCTTCAGGACAACGATCATAAAATTTACAGCCTTCATCAGGATTAACTAAATTTGGAGGAATTCCAGGAATGAATTTTGGTTTTGTATCTTTTGATAAGACAGGAATTGACTCCAACAGTCCTTTTGTGTAAGGATGTTTTGGTTCAAGAAATATTTCTGACGAGTTTCCAAATTCAACCATTCTTCCACCATACATAATTCCAATTTTTTCTGCAACTTCAGAAAGAACAGCCAAATCATGAGAGATTATCATGAAGGAGTGTCCATTTTTTTTTAATTTTTTAAATAGATTAACAATTTGTGCTTGAATTAAAACATCTAATGCAGTAGTAGGTTCATCAGCAATCACAAATTTTGGTTTTAAGATTAAAGCCATGGCAATGACTACACGTTGTTTCATTCCTCCACTTAACTCATGAGGAAATTTCTTCAAGATAGATTCATCAAGATTAACTGAAATTAATGATTCAATGATTGATTCCTTCATTTCACCTTTGAAATTATGTTGTTTAAGGACTTCTTCAAATTGTTGCTGAACTGAAAAAACAGGGTCAAGTGAGTTCATGGCACCCTGAAAAACCATAGAAATTTCTTTCCACCGTATATTTTTATCAAAATCATCATCAGGTACATCAAGTAGAGATTTTCCATCAAATTGGATTTTGCCGGAATAGATTTTTCCATTTGAGATCATTCGAATAATGGATAATCCAAGTGTGCTTTTACCACATGCACTTTCACCTGCAATTCCAATTGATTCACCTTTGTCAATTACAAAACTAATATCTTCTAATGCATGTACAAGCCCTTTTGAGGTATTATATCTGGTAGTCAAATTTTCAATAGAGATGAAAGACATGATTTGATTTAGAAGAGCTTAGATTAAGTTTTTACTTGTGTATATTTTCATAAATACATGGATATTTCAAGAACACATCTTATTGAAGAACTAAATTCATCCATGGAAGGACAAGACGTATTATTTGGCGGATGGGTAGTTGACCTTCGAAAACTTGGCAAGATGGCATTTTTGACAGTTCGAGACGTTACAGGACTATGTCAAGTAATTGTAAAAGGAGATTCTATGACTTTGTTGGAAGGATTAAACCGACAAAGTGTTGTAAGAATTTCAGGTAAAATTCAAGCAAGTAAAGCAAAAGACTTTGATTTTGAAGTTTCAGCAATAGAAATTCAAATTCTTGCAAAAGCAGAGTACCCACTTCCTATAGATCCAATTGGAAGATTAGAAAGTGATATTGATAATCGACTAAATTCAAGAGCACTAGATATGAGAAATCAAAAGACTGCATCAATCTTCAAACTAAGAAGTCAGGTTTTGGCATCAATAAGAGAGACTCTCATTAATAAAAAATTTATTGAAATTAATACTCCAAAGATTATTGGTAGTGCAAGCGAAGGAGGAGCAGATTTGTTTGGTCTTGATTATTTTGGAAAGCAAGCATACTTAGCTCAAAGCCCACAATTGTACAAAGAACAAATGACAATTGGATTAGAAAGAGTATTTGAAATTTCATCATTTTATAGAGCAGAAAAATCACACACAGGAAGACATCTCAGTGAGTTCACAAGCGTAGACATTGAGGCTGCAATGATGGATTATACAGACGTCATGGATGTTTTAGAATCAATCGTGATAGATGTTTTCAAAAATACATCTGAGAATTCAAAAACAGAACAACAAGAGATTGGACATGAGATTAAAGTTCCAAAATCACCATTTGAAAGAGTCACATATACACAGGCATTAGAAGAATTAAGCGAATTAGACATCAAGATAGAATTTGGAGAAGATTTGCAAGATTCACATCTACGTAGTTTAGGAGAGAAACACCCAGGATTTTTCTTTTTAACAGATTGGCCTATGAAGCTAAAACCATTTTACATTCATGAGAAAGATGATGATCCTACACTTTCACGTTCATTTGACTTGCAATACGGATATCTTGAATTATCATCTGGAGGAAGAAGATTACATGATCCAGAACAGCTTAAAGTAAGACTCAAAGAACAAGATCTGGATCCATCTAGTTTTGAAGAACACTTGAAAACATTTGGATGGGGAATGCCACCACATTCAGGTTGGGGTATGGGATTAGATAGATTAATGACAGTTTTAGTTGGAATTGACAATGTACGAGAAGTTGTTTTGTATCCAAGAGATCCAGATAGGCTCAAACCATAAATTTTATAGAAAAAAATTAGATTAAAAAAACAAACATTGGTGACAGTGTCAAATATGAGATTAAATTGTATTTTCAAGAATTAGTATGACAACTGAAGAACGTAGAAGAGCAGCAACATTAGGATGGATCGGTCATGATCTTGCAGCACTGAAACGAAGCTATGCATCAGTAAAAGGTTGGGAAACTAGAAGAAAGAATTAACAGATCTATAATCGACTGATAATTTCACTAGTAAATTCCTGCGTGGACTTTTCACCACCAATATCTTTAGTGGTGATGCCAGATTTTATCAAATCTAAGACCACATCTTCAAGTTTTTCTCCTGCAGCAATGCAATCAGAGTCATTATTTTTTGAACCTAACCAATCTAACATCATTTTTGTAGATAAGATAAATGAAGAAGGATTTGCGATTTGTTTCCCTGCAATATCAAATGCTGCACCATGGACGGGTTCAAACAAGCCAAAATTATCACCTAAATTTGCAGCAGGTGCCATGCCTAATCCACCTACAACTTGAGACGATTCATCAGATAATATATCACCAAACAAGTTGGTAGTCACAATTACATCACATTCATGAGGAGAGCGAATCAAATTCATGGCACATGCATCCACATACATTTGATCAAAACTTACGTCAGGATAATTTTTTGAGACTTCTTCACAGCTTTTAGCAAAAAGACCATCAGTCAATTTCATGACATTTGATTTATGAACACAGGTTACACGTTTTTGCTGATTTCTATGCATCGCAGTTTCAAACGCATGTTTTGCAATTCTTTTTGATGCTTTTTCACTAATTATTCTTAATGCTACTGCAGTATCATCTATCTGGAATTCTTGACCAGTATAAAGATCTTCTGTGTTTTCACGTACAATTACAAGATCAATATCATCTCGTAATGCAGGAGTGTTTGGATATGATTTTGCAGGTCTGATATTTGCATACAAGTCTAGTTTTTGTCTTAATGTAACAATTACATCTTTAGCACTTTCTCCAACAGGAGCCTTCAAACATGCATCAGAAGATCTTATAGATTCAAAAACATCATCAGGTAGTGCACTACCAGTTTGTTCAAGTGCAGTATCACCAGCTACAAGAAATTTAATATTAAATTTAACATTTAATTTGTCATGAATTGTATCCAAAATAGTTTTGACAGATTCTGATAATTCAGGACCAATTCCATCACCAGTAATTAAAGAAATTTTATACATACATATCACCTAAAATGTTATGATGATTAAATCTTCTTTTCCTTTAGAAGATTTTTTAACATTATACGATTAATTCCGTCAACCATAGCCTGAACACTTGTTGTAACAATATCTTCACCTACAGATTTGGATGAAATTATGTTTCCTCGTGCATCTTCAACTTTTACAGTTACTTCACATAATGCATTAGCACCACCAGAAATAGAATCTAATTTGTATTCTTTTAATCGTACCTCATCAGTAATTTGAGTTGTAATTTTTTGTATTGCATTTAATGAAGCATCCACAGGACCTACACCAAAATCAGTTGCAGTGAATTCGTGTCCATCAATATTTAATTTTATAAATGCATAAGGCATTGTTCCAACACCTGTCGATACTGAGAATCCTGTTAATTGAACAATTCGTTTTAATTTATTTTCACCTATTACTTCATTTGCCATAGATAACAATTCAACTTCAGTAACCTGTTTTCCTTGATCACCCAATGCCTTTACCTTCTCCAAGATTTGTTTTGTTTGTTCTTCGTTTGGTTCAATACCATATTCTTTGAGCATTGCATTCATACCATGAATTCCTGCGTGTTTTCCTACCTGTAACCAACGGGTTCTTCCTACAATTTCAGGACTAATTGGCTCGTAAGTCAAAGGATTATTCAATACACCATGAGTATGAATACCAGATTCATGACCAAATGCATTTTCACCAACAATTGCTTTGTTTGGTTGTACAGACATTCCAGCTACTTTTGAAATATATCGAGAAGTTTCATAGATTAATTTTGTATTGACGTTTGTAGTCCATTCTTTTTCAAATTGTAAACTGTTTAATGCCATAACAAATTCTTCTAAAGAAGCGTTTCCTGCGCGTTCACCGATTCCATTAATTGTAACATGTGCACAAGATGCACCTGCTTGTACACCAGATATTGCATTTGCTACAGCCAACCCAAAATCATTATGACAATGTACACTAATTGGCAATTTGGAAACTTCTATTGCATCCTTTGTGATCTCACCCATGTATTGAGGAGTTGAATAACCTACAGTGTCTGGAATATCAATTCTGTCAGCTCCTGCACTAGCAACAGCCCCAAATACTTTTTTCAAGAATTTCCTATCAGTTCTAGTGGCATCCTCTGCAGAGAATTCTACTTGTAAGCCCCTAGATTTTCCATATTCTACAGCTTCAATTGCTTTTTCTAAAGCTTCATCACGTGACATTTTTAATTTATACTCCAAGTGAATATCAGAAGTTGCAATGAACGTGTGTATGTAATTTAGTCCACAATCTACAGCAGCATCAATATCTTTTTTGCTTGTTCTTGCCAATCCACATAATTCTGCATTTAGTCCTTCGGCAACAATTAATTTTACACCTTCTTTTTCTCCAGCAGATATGATAGGAAATCCAGTTTCAATTGCATCAATACCTAATTCATCAAGTTTTTTCGCAATGTTTAATTTTTTTTCTGGAGATAATGAAACACCAGGAGATTGTTCTCCATCCCGTAAAGTTGTATCAAAAATTCTAATGTTCATGTTCTTCACGCTCTAATGCAGTTATACCAGTTCGTGCCATTTCTTTTAATCCAAATTTCTTTGCCAATTCTTCAAAGGCACTTATTTGATGAGGGGTTGCAGTCATCTCTACAATAATCGATTCTTTTTTGGCATCGTGTATTTTTGCAGAGTATGCACTGGCTAATTTGTTAATTTCCATACTATCTTCTGGTTTGTTTACTTTAATCTTAAACATTACCAATTCTCTATACACAGAGTTATTCACATCTAACCTACGAACCTCAATT
>JABGTD010000032.1 GCA_018647405.1 Nitrososphaerota archaeon
ACCGTATGATGCAGGCGTGGAACGAATCATCATTGAAATTGATACAGATAATGTTAATACTCCAATTACAAGTAAATGTTGTAATCTAAAATCAAAATTACCTACAGAGAATAATTTCTGATTAGATACCATAATTCAATTCAATTTTGATACTTATTTACAGTTTATTGCACTATGGTGCAAAAGTACCAGTTAGTTTGGCTTCAGCAAGAATGTGACCTTTCATTGCATCTTTTAATTCCTGTTTTGAAAAACCTTCTTTGAGTTCTAGTTCCGTGTCTAACGCATATGCTTTGAAAATGTAAGTATGTTTTCCATCTGGAGGAGCAGGTCCACCGTAGCCAATTTCACCAAAGTCTGTTTTGCCTTCTATCGGAGATGCTTCAGTTAAATTATGATATTGTAACCAATGTAACCAAACCTTTCCTACAGCACCCATTGCGTCTGGATCATCCATGATTAATGCTAATGTGGTAGTACTAGGTGGTGGACGATTAAATGAGATATTTGGTTCTTCATTTTCAAACTTATAACCAAATTTTTCAGGTATTGGATCTCCATCATCAAAATCAGAACAATCAATAGAGAACTCAGACATATCTCATGAAATATTATTTTTAAAATAAAGTTTTCTAGTTTTCAAGTATAATCTTATCATTATGGATAGATAGAATTGAACTTCCTGATTGCTTTATCTTGTTTTTTAGGTCTCTATCCATCGTAGCTACGATACTTCTATTTTGTTTTATAAAATCAAGAATTGCTACATCTGCATTACTGCCATCAATATCATTTGTTTTAAAATTTTTAATGAAATCTAACGTTTGTTCTGAAATAACTTTCTTATCGGGATCTCCAGCAAGATGTTCTAATTCTTTTTTTACAATTTTAGGAACAATGAATGATAATGTGCCAATTTCAGTCTCTATAGAATCAATATTTTTTATTCTATGAGTGGCAAGATGAATTAAAAAACTAGTATCAGAAATTACTTTAACCAATTATTCCAGCACCGATTAATCTCCATCTATCAGCGATTCTTCTACTAATTGCAACATTACTTTTTTCAAATAAACATGCGGGACGTCTTAATGTTACTTCAATATCAGTTCCTTTTACTTTGGTAACTTTTCCAGGAATTGGAGCAGTACCAATGTTTAATCTCAACATTTCACCCATGTTAATTGGAGCAATTTTTTCATTACCTGTAGAGCCTACTGCAGAATCAAATAAACTAACTTTTAATTTTGCAATATCAGAATTTTCGGGTAATGAATCTGGTTTACCAATTACAGAACCAATGAATGAATCACCACGTGTTAAATTTGGATCAAGTTTAGTTCCAATTGCAACTAGTCCACCAGGTTTTACATTATCAACAGTTCCTGCTCCGGTTCCCAAAGAAACAATTTCAGTGATTAATGGTTCATAATTTTTTTTCTTTTCATTTAACAGTCCAGGTTTAATTTCAATTTCATCTCCAATGTTAAACTGACCTTCAGTTAAACTTCCACCAATAACTCCACCTTTGATATTTGCAATTTTTGAACCAGGCTTGTTAATATCAAATGAACGTAAAACATGCATTACAGGTGATTTTTTGACATCATGTTCTGGTGTTTTGATTTCAGTTTCAATTGAATAAATGAGTGCATCTAAATTTAGATTGGATTGTGCAGATACAGGAATTACAGGAGACTTTGCTGCGTTTGTACCTTTGATAAATTTCGAAATATCAGAATAATTTCCCATTGCTTCTTTGTATGTAATCAAATCAACTTTATTTTGAACTACAACAATTTGTTTAATTCCTAATGTTTGAAGTGCTAGGAGATGTTCTTTACTTTGCATTTGTGGAACTTTTTCATTTGCAGCAACTAGTAAAATAGCCCCATCCATTAATGCAGAACCCGATAACATATTTGCCATCAAACTTTCATGTCCAGGACTGTCTACGAAACTAACTACTCTACTTAGTTCTCCTTCCTGTTTACAGTTAGGACATTTAGGAGATGTAGAATAATTTGTTGGAGGTTCACAATCAGGACATTTGTAAAATGCTGCATCAGAATAGCCAACTCTAATTGTAATTCCTCTCTTCAATTCTTGACTGTGAACACTAGTCCATTTTCCTGTTAATGCCTGAATCAAAGTGGTTTTTCCATGATCTACATGACCCGCAGTACCAATGTTTACACACGGTTGATTGCCATATTTTTTTACATACGAGTCAGGAAGTGAATCTTTCCAATGCATAATAAAATTACAAATCTAGAGTATGTTAATTTATGCATTAAATTTTGGGTTATGCAGATTTTTTGCTAATCATTGGTAGTTTGCCTTTCTTGTACAAAATTGCAATAATTGCAATAATAATGATAATTGCAGCTATTCCACCCATCGGTGAATCTCCTTCTTCATTATCTAACATAGATAATGCAGAAACATCAATTGTAGCATCATGTGATAGAATATGCTCTACTCTCATGGAATCTTTGTATCTAACTTCAATTGTAATGTCATGTTTACCATCTAACGATACACCGTCAAAATCAATTGGAATGTTAAACGGAACAGGACTGTCTGGTTCTATTTCATCGATGTATTGTGTGGATTCTATAATGTTAGAGTCACCTCTTGGTTTTAGAGTAACAAATCCAAATAATCCATCACTATTCCCTTCATTTAGAATTTCACCAATTACGGTTTGTTTTCCAGACAAATCAATTACTTTAACACCATAAATTGATGGATCAACTAATCCGTTAATGTAAAAGTCAGTTACTCGAGTAACAGTTTCTAATTCACCATGAGCATCATAGTATGAAATTGTCATAGGAAGATGTAATGGTTCATTTTTGATTGTTTCAGGGACAAATACGTTTAATGAAAATGTTACAGTAGATTGTGGCTTGATTGTTCCAACATCCCAATGTGTTTGATCAAAAATTACATTTTCTAAATTAGTAACAGAAGATGAAGTAGATGCAACAGAAGTCTGATCGTTTTGCAAAACAATGTCTACATTATTTAATGGAGCACTACCTGCATTTGAAATCTCAATAATTACTTCATTGTTTATTATTGATGTCAAAGCGCCAGAAAGTGGTCTTAAGTTAACGATACTGTCACCTGTAAGTTTGAAATTAAAGGCAAAATTTTCACTTCTTTCACCAGATTCTCTTAATCTTGAAAATGTAAGGTCAACAGTTCCAGCATAATCTTTGATAGGAGCAAGTTCTGAAACATCAACAAAAAATGTTAGAGCAAATGTATTACCAGCTGAGGCTTTTTGGTCATTATCAGCCATCATAGCTACACCCCTTCCACTTGGAGATTGATATGCTGCAGGAAGAGAAAGTTTTCCTTTAATTCCAGTAATATCTTGTGTACCAACATTACTCATTACTACACTGAATGGAACATTTTTGTCTCCTGGTGCAACTTCAATTTTTTCACCTTCAGTTCCAAAATATGCATCTAGGAATTTTACACTTAGAACTCCTTCACGTAGAACTCCTTGAGGTACATCAGCAGGTCCAAGTCTGGCATCTCCAAAAGATAAAGGAGTTAATGAGGTTAAGATCAATGCCATTGAAAATAATATAATTATTTTATTCATGCTGAAATCTCCATTGTTGTTTGTTTTCCATCAAATGCTTTTCCATCTATAATTGTAATTACTCTATCAACATCTGGGAATTGATGTCTATCGTGTGTTACAATGATGAATGTTTGGTTTAATTCCTTAGCCATTGTTTTTGCTAGTTTAACAACTTTTCCGGCCGTAACTGAATCTAGATTTCCTGTTGGTTCGTCAGCTAAAACTACAGTTGGACGATTAACCAATCCTCTAGCAATTGCGGCTCTTTGTGCTTGACCACCAGAAATTTTGTTAGAACGTTTGTTAATTTGATCCTCTAATCCAACTTTAATCAATAAATCAGTTGCATTTTGACGTATATCCTCAGAACTTCCTTGAATTTGCTGGGGCAACATTACATTTTCTAAGACAGTTAAATCTGGTAACAAGTTTGCAAACTGGAAGACAAATCCCAGTTTTTCATTTCTATATTGTGAGACTTGCCCATCATTTAGAGTAGTAGTTTCTTTTCCATCTAAGATTACTTTTCCAAAAGTTGGTTTATCTAATAATCCAATCATGTTTAGTAATGTAGATTTTCCAGAACCGGAACTTCCAACAATTAGAACAAATTCACCACGTTTGATTCTAAATGAAACGTCATCTAATGCTTTTACTTGTGTATCTCCTTCTCCAAAAATTCTTGAAACATTTTGCAGCTCTAAAACAATATCAGACATTTCTCATCGCCTCCACTGGTTGTAGTTTAGTCGCTCTATAAGAGGGATATATTGCTGCAAGAATTGCTAAGAAGAAAGCCAAGAGTGCTGTTTCTGCAATTTTTGACCAATTATAATTTACTTCAAGTGCCAAACTTCCTTGGAATTGCATATTAGTTTCCTTAGCATATGTTGTATATGCTAAACCAATTCCGGTTCCAGCACCTGCACCAATTGCACCAATAATCATTCCTTGTAAAATAAATACCATTAAGATATCTTTTCGTTTTGCACCAATTGCACGCATAACACCAATTTCTCTAGTCTTACTGTTTACAAGCATCATTTGTATAGTAACAATTGCAAATGCAGAAGAACCCATTCCAAAGTAACCAATTAGATTGATCATTGCGATTCCAGAGCGAAATCCTTTGAGTGTTTGTTCAGCTGCCTCTTCAATTGTTTGTGCTTTGAGATCATCATTAGCATATGCAGCCAAGAATTGTTTTCTAATTTCTAGTGCAGCCTCTGGATTTTTTTCATTTAGTTTTACAAAAATTGAATTTGATTCATTAGGTCTATCAACTAAACTTCGTAAAGTATCAATATGAACAATCACACTTGTATCAAATCCTTGACCTCCAGCAGTTTTTGAAATTCCGGTAACCACAAATCTTTTTGAGTTTTCGTCTCCACCTTGATCTGTCATAATTAATTTAAGATTATCACCAACTCTTACACCACCTAAATCTTGTGCAACAGTTTCACCAACTACAATTGAATTTCTAGCATAGACATACTGACCATCACTAATTGTTGTATGAATTTTAGATGCTTGTATATCAGATACAGGTTCTACACCGACTACTGGAACGTCAAATTCTTCGCGAAATTCTCCCATGCTTCTAAATTCTATATCGGCACTACCCGTAAGCCGGGGCGTTGCGGACTGAACCAGCGGCACTCTTTCAAACCAGTTTGTGTAAACTACATGAGATCTTTCAATAGTTGCTTCTTCTTCATGGCTTACAAAAATATCTCCAAATCTGTAATCAGTCATATCACGAATTATTGCATCATAGATTCCCTGAAAGATTACAAAGTTAACATGAATTACTAAAATTCCAATTGATACAGCAAGTACGGCACCGATTAGACTGCCTCTCTTGTTTGCGAGCATTCTTGCTGCCAAATTTACCCGATAATCCATATTCTACTAGTAAATGTCGAATATATAATGCTGATCAAGACTAGTGCTAACATTTTAGACATTATTATCAAAAAAGGCTAGATTTATTAGATAAATATACAATTTACTTTACATATTGGACATTTTAGACATGAGGATTCTCAGTAGATTACTAAATAATTGTAGAAAACCAGATAGACAAATTGGAAGGGAATTAGGAATTTCTGGTGGTGCAGTTGGAACAAGAATTAACAAATTGGAGAAATTAGGAATTATAGAAAAATTCTGTCTAAAAGTAGAACCGCCACTTTTAGGATTAAACATGTTTTACATTGTAGTTAATACTCAAAATCAAAAAGAGATTATCAAAAATGTCAAACTAGCTGGAATGCCATTTACAATTGTACCATGTGTAGGAGGAAATACGGTTATTGGAGTTGTAGTTAAAGAAGATATGGAACAAAAAATTGAACTTTTAGAAAAATTAATGCAAAACGTACGTGTAATGTCAGTTTTTGAAGCTAATAATACAATGATTAAACATAATCTAACTAGAACTGATTTGGAAATTTTAAATCATTTAACAAATAATCCTAGAAAAAAGATTGAACAATTATCAAAGGATACCAAACTATCAACAAAAACAATTAACAGAGGATTAGAAAAACTACAAAATAATGAATCAATCCAGTTTACACTTGTATTTGATCCAAGTAAAATTGAAGGTTTTGTATGCTATGCAGTTGTAGCAATTACACAAGATGATATTCCACAAATGTTAAAAAAGTTTGAAAAAGAATTTTCAGGAAATTATCTAATGACACCATTTTTAGCAAAAAATCAGATTGTTCTATTTATGTATAGTGAAAGTATTTTCGAGATGGATGAAATGACAGAAAAAATAGCTAAAGTGGAAGGAACCATAACAACTGAATTATTTATTCCAAAGAAAATTGATATGCCAGAAAAATGGTTGGAAAAAAGATTAGAAACATTAACAAAGTCACAAACATTGCACATAACACAAGCAAACTAAAAATGAAAAAAGAAAAATTATACAAAGGAAGATTATTTGAAGTAAATGCATATAATATGCAAGTAGAACATAGAAAAGTTAGAAGAGAAGTAATAGAACATCCAGGTGCTGCAGCAATGCTTGCATTTGATGAAAAGGGAAAAGTGCTTTTAGTAAAACAACATAGATTTCCTCATGGATATATTCTAGAAATTCCAGCTGGTACTTTAGAAAAAGGAGAAAAACCAATTGATTGCGCATATAGAGAAATTATTGAAGAGACTGGCTACAAGGCCAAAAAGATGACTAAATTAGTCTCATATTTCCCTTCAGTAGGCTATAACAAAGAAGAAATTCATGTTTTTGTAGCATCAGGAACAAAAAAAGAATTTGAATTGAAATTAGATAATGATGAATTTATCACCGTTGTTAAAATGGATATTAAAAAATTAATTGGAATGATTAAAGCTGGAAAAATTATTGATTCAAAAACAATTTGTGCTGTAATGATTTATGCAGCGAAGAAAAAATTACTCTAATTACTTGTAACTTGGTTTGACTAAATCTGCTATATCAGACCAAGATTGTAATACTTTTTCAAACATGTAAATAAGATCAAAAAATGCAAGAGAAATTTGTTTTTTACTTTCTAGTGATGATCTAATTTTAGAAATTTTTGTAGCATTATTTCTTTGTAAACTAATTGCATCAATTGCAAGCGTTCTATTATTAGAGATAAAAGAATCAATAGATTTAATCTGTATTTCTTCCATATCTTTTGCAAAATCATGAAGTTTCTTTAGTTCAACTTTAGAAAGATTTGATTTAATTAATGATTGAGATAATTCAACAACAGTATCACCTGCAATTTCAAGTGTATTTGCTGCAATTCTATAATCAAGAATATCAATATTTTCCAAATTAAAAATATTAGCCAATCTAGCATCCATGATAGTACTTCGAATTAATCTAACAAGAAGAAAATATTGTCTATTAATTTCTGCATCACGATTTACTATTGTTTCTAGATTTGTTTTATCACCATTTTCTAATGATAATACAACATCACTAAACATTCCAAGTGCAATAGAACTCATTCGTTTTAGAATATTTTGTGGATTAATTGATGTTTCATCAAGTAAAAATTGAACAGAAATATTTGTTGCATCCTCATCAATTATTTCCATTCCAACTAATCTTCTTGTTGAACCACGAACACTTTCTCTATCGGTAATTGAAATTGGAGATTTACTTACAATTTTGATCATATCAAATCCTAAAAGATACGCACCAGTAATTGTGGGTACAATACTTTCACCTTTTGGAAGAGGATAAGTAATTTCAATATCCTTTGATGGTCTTTTACTTAGCTGTGTTCTAATAGAAAGATTGTTTTTGTTTGTTTCAATTTCAACTTGATTACTTTTATCTAAATTATTTGCATCAATCCATTCTTTTGGTAGAGATACTAGAATACTACTTCCAATTTTTTGCAGGCGTCGTGTGAATGTAGTCAATTTATACTAGTTTATATTATTTAAGCCAAGTATTAATATTTTACAAATATGTCATATTCGATCATGATGGCAACAGCGTTTTGTCCGGCACATATCACAGGTTTTTTCAAAGCAGAATTAGATAAAGAAGATTCCAAGCAACTTGGATCTTTAGGTGCAGGATTTTCCATACAAAAAGGTGTTAAAACAACAGTTGCAGTAAGAGATAAAACAAAACATGACATTTCAGATTTTACAATAAAGGTAGATGGTTTTGAATCAGGAGATATGCGAGTATCAGAATTAGTTCTAAATAGATTTAGTGTAAAAGGTAAATTCATTGATGTTACACATGATATTGATGTTCCAGTCGGTTATGGATTTGGTTGTAGTGCAGCAGTTGCACTATCATTATCGATTGCATTAAATGATGCATTAGATTGTAAATTAACAAAAATTCAGGTAGCACAAATAGCACATAATATTGAGATAGAATGTAGAACAGGACTAGGAGATGTCTTAGCATCATACCATGGAGGATTTGAGATTAGAGTAAAACCAGGTGCACCAGGAGTGGGTCAAGTAAAAAAAATTGATTTAAGTGAAAAAAGAGATGTAATTATAATTTGTTTTAATCCAATTTCAACAAAAAAATTTCTCAAAGAAAAGATTTCATCAATTAATGGATTAGGTGGTAAAATGGTAAAAAAACTTATTGAAAGTAATGATACTGAAGAGTTTCAAGATATGTCAATAAAATTTGCAAAATATGTTAATGTAGTAACACCAAAAATGAATCAAGTTATCAATCTTTTACATAAAAATGGGATAAAATGCGGTGTAGCATTATTTGGTGAAACAGTATTTTCACTTGTAACAAAAGATGAAAAAAATAAAGTTAAGGCACTTTTAAAACAATTTGATGATGGATTAATAATTACATCAAAAATTGATAATTCTGGTGCAAGATTACAGTAAATTTTTTGATGTACATGAATATACCAAAGTCTCATCCTCGATATTTGTCTCTTCAAATTAGAGAAAAATTAATTAATGGTTTTGATAATAACTTGGTTGCAAAAGAAGGATTATTAGCTCATGGGAGAGGAGAAGCTTTTGATTATTTGATAGGTGAAAAAACAACAAGATCTGCAAAAGATGCAATTAAAGCTGCATCAATTATGCTAAATCAGGCAGAAAATTCGGTAATTTCAGTTAATGGAAATTTTGCCGCACTTTGTCCAAAAGAAATTATTCGGTTAGCAAAAATAACAAACTCAAAGATAGAAGTGAATTTATTTTATTCAAGTGAAAAACGAAAAAAAGCAATTTTAAATATTTTGAAAAGATCTGGGGCAAAAGAAGTTCTAGGAATGAATAAAAAACAATCTACTAAGCTAAAGGGAATAGATAGCGCTAGGAGAATTGTTGATAAAAATGGCATATTTTCTGCAGATGTAGTCTTGGTTCCATTAGAAGATGGAGATAGAACTATTGCTCTAAAAAAGGCAAAAAAGAAAATCATCACATTTGATCTCAATCCACTTTCAAGAACTGCACAAACTGCAGATGTGACAATTGTAGATAACGTAACTCGTGCAATGAAATTACTCATTTCTGAATCAAGAAAACAATCAAGAAAACAAAGTTCATTTGATAACAAGAAAAATCTAAAAATTACAATTTTAGAGATTCAAAAAAATCTGAAAAGGAGAGCAAAAAATGTCTAAAACGGTAAATGACATAATGCAGATGAAATCAAAAGAGAAAATCACAGTATTAACTGGATATGACTCAACTATGACTACGCTGTGTGATAAAGCAGATGTAATTCTAGTTGGAGATAGTGCTGGAATGGTGATGTTAGGATATGATAGTACAAAAGATGTGACAATGGATGATATGGTACGTTTTACAACTGCTGTAAAAAATGCAAAAACTAATTCATTAATCGTTACAGATCTTCCAATTAATTCCTATGAAAATGAGGATTTAGCTATTGCTAATTCAAAAAGATTAGTACTAGCAGGAGCACATGCAGTAAAATTAGAAGGTGGAAAAGAAGTTGCGGATATTATTAAAGCTGTAAAAGATTCAGGTATTCCAGTAATGGGCCATCTTGGATTACTTCCACAAACTGCAGAAAAATATTCCGTACAAGCAAAAAAAAGTGAAGATGCAATTGGATTAATAAAAGATGCAAAAATTTTGGAAAAATCAGGAGTATTCAGTATTGTTTTAGAGATGGTTACAAGTGATGTTACAAAAATTGTTACAAAAAATGTTACAGTTCCAACCATAGGTATTGGGTCAGGCAAGGATTGTGATGGTCAAGTATTAGTTATTCATGATATGCTAGGAATGTTTGAGAAAATAAAGCCAAAATTTGCTAAAAGATACTTGAATTTATCAGAAGAGATCAGAAATGCAGTTAGTTCATACGTAAAAGATGTAAAAGAAGAAAGATTTCCAGAACAAGAACATACATTTTCTATGGAAAAAGATGAGTTAGAAAAATTGGAGAAAGATAATGTCTAAGAAAGAATTAGCACACCCATCACTTGACATTGTAGAAAGTCATGGTACTGAACTAACAGGAAAAAACATTGTTCTATGTGTTGCAGGTTCAGTTGCGGCATACAAGTCAATTGAGCTTGCTAGATTACTAATGCGACATGGGGCAAATGTCAAATGTGTAATGTCAAATGCTAGTACAAAATTAATCAAACCTGACTATATGAAATGGGCTACAGGAAATAATGTAATTACAAAATTGACTGGAGATATGGAACATATTGAATTAGCAGATTACAAAAGATCTGATCTGTTAATTGTATATCCTTCAACTGCAAATACTTTAGGAAAATTAGCAACAGGTATTGATGACACTCCAATCTCTACAGTTCTTACAGTTGCATTTGGATCCAAAATTCCAATAATCATGGGTCTTGCAATGCATCGTTCAATGTATGAAAATGCGGCAGTTAAAAAAAATATGGACTTTTTAAGAAAGAAGATAGATTTTGTATCTCCACAAATGATAGAAGGCAAAGCAAAGGCTCCAGAACCAGAAGATATGCTATCATTTATTTTGAAAAAATTTGGAGGATCCGAAAAATTACGTGGAAAGAAAATTTTGATAACAGCAGGTCCAACTATAGAAAAAATAGATTCCGTTCGTGTAATAACAAATCAAAGTTCTGGAAAAACAGGAGCGTTGTTAGCTTCAGAATTAATTTCAGCAGGAGCAAAAGTTACTTTGGTATACGGTCCAGGAATAAATGAACCACCAAAAGGTGCTAAAATAATTCGAGTAAATTCTGTAGAGGAGATGAGTAAAGCAGTAAAAGAATGTTTGAAGAAAAAATTCGATATTGCAATAATGACTGCTGCTGCATCAGATTATGTAGTAAAGAATACAACTTTAACCAAGATTAAAAGTGACAAAAAAGAAATTAATGTAAAACTTGTAAAAGTACCAAAAATTATCGATATGATAAAAAAGAAGCAAAAAGACATTTTTCTTATTGGTTTCAAGGCTGAAACTGATATTTCTAAAAAAGAACTTGTTAATCGTGCAAAAAAGAAATTAAAAGAATCAAATGCAGATATGATAATCGCAAATGATATTGGTCGTAAATATAACAAGGATACAAGCTATAATGAGATAGTAATTGTAGATTCCAAAATAATAATAAATGTTCCAAGAACTAAAAAAGAGAGACTTTCTAAAATAATTTGTAAAAACATTGAAAAAAGATTCTAAAGGACTAAAATACAAACAACGTACCATTTCAGTTTGGAATGAAGTTGCACCATTTTATCATAAGAGATGGGCAAAAAATGAAGTTGGTCCATTTAGCGTTACAAAAAAACTGTTAGAGTTATCTAAAATAAAAAAGAATGATACAGTTTTAGATCTTGCATGCGGTACAGGACTTGTTACAAAGAAACTAATTAGAAAAGTTGGAAGTAAAGGTGACATTTATGCAACAGATTCATCAGAATCTGCAATTAAAATAGCAAAAAAATGGATAGGTGATGCTGAAAATCTACATTTCATCAGAGCGGATGCTGAAAAGATTCAATTTAATACAGAATTTGATGCAATTACATGTCAATATGCATTATTCTTTTTTCCTAATGAACAAAAAGTATTAAAAAATATGAAAAAGTTTTTGAAGAAAAATGGAACGATTACACTTGCGGTTCATGGGAAATATAATGTTCCATATTTTGATTGCATTTTGGAATCAGTAAAGAAATTCATTCCAAATTACTTACCAAAATATCCAGAGATGGATAGATTTGGAACAAAAGAAACGTTTGCAGGTGCAATAAAAAAAGCAGGATTTAGTAAAATTATTGTAAAAAAATTTGTTTTCAAGTACAGTCCAGGTACATTTTCAGAATATTGGAATAATTATAAAAAACATCTCTCAAAACCTCTAAAAGAAAAATTTGATTTTTTAACTAAATTTCAAAAAGCCAATCTTAGAGAGATGGTCAAAGATAAGACTATACAATATACAAAAAATGATGGAAAGATTGTATTTCCATGGGAAGTTCTAGTCTTGACCGCAAAAAATGAATGACATCAGACATAAATTCAGATTAAGAATGCATTAAGATTGTTGAAGGTTAGAAGAAAAAGACTCTTAAAAAATTGTAAAAATATTACAGGTTGCGATATGCTAGTTGCATTAGAGCCCGAAAATCTATTTTACATGACCGGTTTTTGGGGAGAGGCAATTGGAATTTTAGAGAAAAATGGAAAGACAACCATTATTGCACCAGAATTAGAAATAGGTAGAGCAAAAGAAGAAGGGGTTGATTGTACAGTTATTCAATCTGATCGTGGAATGAGTTCTTTGGTGACATTAAAGAAATTTCTCAAAGGAAAAGTGTGTACAGACTGCCAAAATTATTCTGTAATGCAGTCGTTAAAAAAAACATTTCCAAAAATTAAAAATTCAATTGAACCATTTAACAAATCAAGAGAAATTAAAGACGATAATGAAATTAAAATTCTAAAAAAGGCATCTAAAATAATTGATGAAATGTTTGGCATTTGTCAGAAAAAAATCAAAGCTGGACAAAAAGAATCAGAACTTCAAGCCATTTTAATGTCATATGCAGTAGAAAATGAAATGTTTGATACAGGATATCGTTCAACATTAAACCCATTAATTATTGCGGGTGGACCTAATGGTGCATTACCTCATGCACAAGTTACTGATAGAAAATTCAAAAAAAATGAATTAATTGTAGTAGATTTAACATTACGTTACAAAGGTTATGTTTCAGATGCAACAAGAACATTTGCCATAGGAAAAATTTCTGCTGAGGAAAAAAATGTTTATGAGATTGTTAAAGAATCACAAAAAGCTGGACTAAAAGCTGTTAAACCAAACATAGATTGTAAAAAAATTGATGATGCATGTAGAAAAATTATTGATGAATCAGGTTATGGAAAATATTTCATTCATTCAACTGGACATGGTATTGGATTAGATGTACATGAATTACCAACAATTGGTCCAAGAAGTTCTACAAAGTTAGAAAAGAATATGGCAATTACTGTAGAGCCAGGTATTTACATTCCAAAAAAGTTTGGTGTAAGAATAGAAGATTCATTAATTGTAACACAAAAAAATTCAATTCTTTTACATAAATTTACAAAAGACTTGTGTGTTGTATAATATTTGAGGCTAAATAGATCAAAAGAGTTTATGAAGGTGTAGATCGCCAGTAAGCTGTGCAGAAACAAGAAAACACAACTTACTTGAAAGCAATCACTATTCGTGATCCTAGTGATTTACATTCAATAAAAGAAGATATCAAAAAAGGAATGGTTCTAATTTTAAGAGTTACACCATTAGCACAATCAGATGTTGAAAAATTACGTAAGGTTGTAGAAGAGCTCTATGTTATTGCACGTAATGCAGAAGCAGATATTGCAAGATTAGGAGAAGAAAGAATTATTGTAACTCCACCAAATGTAAAAATTTGGAAACCAGATTATGATTTAAAATAATTTTATAGCTTCTTGAACTTGTGGATAATGAGTTGTAACTCTATACATTCTATTAATTGCTGATGAAAGATTTTGAGATTTTCTTCTTTCCCCATGATTAACAAGAACTCTACGAAGTTTTGGTCTCAATCTTTGTACATATGACATTAATTGATTATAATCACTATGTCCACTAAATCCTTCAAGTTTTTCTGTACCACAGTTAATTGAAACCACTTCAACTTTTCCATCTCTTCCCATAATTGTCACTTGTCTTGCGCCATCCATGACTCTTCGTCCTAAGGTTCCATTTACTTGGTAAGAAACAAAAAGAATCTTATTTTTTGGATTTGGCGCAAAGTTTCTAAAGTATTCTAAAACTGGACCACCTTCAAGCATTCCAGATGTAGCAATTACAATACATGGCGAATCTTCTCTTAAGGGTTCATCTCTTCCATCTGCATGCTCAATATTTGTGAAATATTCTGAATCAAACGGATTATCATCTGTTTCTAGAATTTTCTGTTTTAATGATCTCTCAAGATATTCAGGATGTGCTTCATGAATTGCAGTTGCTTCTTGAATCATTCCTTCCATGAAAACAGGTGATTCTGTTAATTGACCAGATTTCATATACTTGTCAATAACCATCATTAATTCTTGTGCACGTCCTACAGCTGGAATTGGAATTAGAACTTTACCACCATCCTTAAGGATTTCATTTACAGATTTGATAAATGCCCCTTCAACTTCTTCTCTTGTTGGTTGAATGTCTTCTTTTGCACCGTATGTACTTTCAACTAATAATGTTTCAACACGTGGAAATCGTGTATCAGCACTTTCTAAAAGCATACTTTTTCCATATTTAATATCACCAGAGTAAACAAAATTATGATCACCGTTACCAATATGAAAATGACATGATGCAGAACCCAGGATGTGACCTGCGTTTGCTAATACAAGTTTGATATCAGGAGAAATATCAGTGACAGTTCCATATGAAAGACCAATTGTTTGTCTCATAATTTGATGAACGTCTCTTTCTGCATACATTGGCGTTCGACCTTGTGCACCTGCAACTTTGATTGCATCTAATTGAATCAGGTTCATCATAGGAAGTGTTGGTTCAGTACAATAAATTGGTCCCTTGTAGCCGTATTTTGTTAATACAGGCAAGAATCCAGTATGATCTAAGTGGGCATGTCCAATTACAATAGCATCTAATTCATCTAATGAAATATTTGCCCAGTCTAAACGAGGAAATGCTTCAGATGGAGTTCGTGCACCAGGATTAATACCACAATCAATTAACACCTTACTATCTGGAGTAGTCAAAAGCATACAGGAACGTCCAACCTGTCCAAATCCACCTAGTGTTAGTAGTGATACTTCAGATTTTTGTACAAGTCTAGGTCTAAAGATTTCTTCCCCAACGGATTTTAGTTGTTTTGCCCTTTCTGCAGATGAGATTTTTAATTGATAATTGATTGATTTGATTGTGTTAGATGGTTTTGTAGTTGATTTTTTTATTCTTAATCTCCAACCAGTTTGTTCAGTAACTTCTGTATGATTGAATTCTTCTGCATTTCTTTGACAAAGCCATGGTCTTTTTACCTCAATTGAAACTTCACCTGTTGTGGTATCAAAAAATGTAGCTTCTAATCCAGCATCTTTTGGTACTAGAGAATCTAAAATTTTTCTTGCGTCTTCTTCAGACTTTCGAATTTTTTCATCAGTTCGTATAACAATTCTTTTTTTGATTTGATTAACTAAAGTAGAAATTATATCATTATTTTCCATCAAAAAGCGCGGTGTATCTGTATAAAGAGCAATACGAGGTCCTTCATAATCAATTTTTGTAACATTTGCATCTTTGGGTATACTTGTCAGTATGGTCGCCATTATATTCTGGCTAGATTGATCTGCTTGCTGCTGATGTTTTTTTTGCAATTATTTTAAAGAGGAAGTACTGCTTTCTTTTGTTCTTCTGTTAAAAGACGGAATCCATTTTTATCAACCAATGCTATATTGATTCCATCGCCAGTTCCAATATTTCGTGTTATGGCCGCTTTTACTGCACGCAATGCAACATTTTTTGCATCTTCAAGTGTCAAATCGTTTCTGTATTCTTCTTCTAACAGACCATATGCAACTGGAGAACCACTACCAGTTGTTACATAATTTTTATTTTCTACAGAGCCAAACATGTCGATGTTAAATAAAGCAGGACCTTTTGAATCAACACCACCTACTAAGATATCTGCAATGAATGGATAACCTCTATTTTGATGGAACATTAAAGAAGTTAGTCTTGCTAAAGAGTTAATTGGAATAGGTTCTTGATTTTGAATTCTATGTAAATTTGCATGATAACGTAATACATCAACAATATTTTGTGCGTCGGCTACACCACCTGCTAAAGTAAGACCAACATGTTGTTCAATTTTTTGAATTTTCATTGTATTGTTATTTGCAATGAAATATCCTGCGCTTGCTCTCATGTCTGCACATAAGACTACACCATCAGTAGCCTTGATACCTACAGTGGTTGTTCCATGTAATATTTTTTCTTCAACATTGTTTGACATAAGATTAACCTCGTTTTGAGATAATATCAATGATATTAGACCCTTTTAAATAACTTTGTCATAGGATCGAAGTATTGAGCAAGAAGGCAAAATCTCACACAATGGAGCTTCCAAGACAGATTGTTGTTGGTGAAAAGAACATTGAACAAGTTGGAGAATTTTTACGATCACTTTCTAATCCAAAAAAAGTTTCAATAATTTCTGGGAAAAATGTAAAGAAGATAATTGGAAAAGAGATCGACAAGTCATTAAAAAATTCAAAAATTTCAATTGTTTGGCATTTAGCAAGATCAAATCAGGAAAAAGAAACAAGCGTAATACAAAAAAAAGTCAAAGCAACAAAAAGTGACATAATCATAGGCTTAGGAGGAGGACGGTCAGTAGATGTTGCAAAATTATGTGCGTTTAATCTAAAAAAACCATTTGTTAGCATACCTACCTCGGCATCACATGACGGAATTGCCAGCCCATTTGTTTCAATTAGAGGTGAAAAACCACATTCATTGGTAGCAACTGCACCTCTAGGTGTGTTTGTAGATTTAGATATCATCAAAAAAGCTCCTAGAAAATTACTAGCAAGTGGATGTGGAGATTTAATGGCAAAGATAACTGCAGTTCACGATTGGGAATTAGGTCGTGATAAAGTTGGAGAATACTACGGAAGATATTCGGCAAATCTTGCTTTAATGAGTGCAGAGATATTAATTGAAAGTGCAGAAAATTTTTCAAAAAAGAACATAGACGTAAGAGTAATTGTTGAAGCATTAATCAGTGCAGGAGTTGCATCATGTATTGCAGGAAGTAGTAGACCTTGTTCAGGTGCAGAACATCTTTTTTCACATGCAATTGATCATTTAAAATTTGGAATAGGATTACATGGTGAAAAATGTGGAATAGGTTCCATAATGATTGCAAAATTACAAGGCCAAAACTGGAAGAAAATTGTTAAAACTTTGAAGAATTCTGGTGCTCCAACCACAGCAAAAGAGATTGGCTTAGAGCCAAAAATTTTAGCAAAAGCATTAGTTATCGCACAATCATTACGACCTGAGAGATATACAATACTAAAAGAAACAAAAATGACTGAAAAAGATGCATTGAAACTTGCAAAAAGTACAGGCGTTCTTTAATTATTTAGATTTTTTTTCAACAGGTTTTGTTGGTTTTTCTTCTTTTTTGGCGGTTTTGTTTTCGTATGATTCTACAAAATTTACTTTTCCAAGTGTTGGGACAAATTTGAACAAGTCCATTTGAGTGAAGTGTTTGATAATTGCTAATCCATCTGCTCTAAAAATTTCTTCAGGAATTGTAATTTCTACTGCATTACCAGTTTTTTTGAAATTAATTTGTTCATTTTCTACAGGTAATCTTGATTTTAAAATTTCAGATATTTTATCATCGTCGGTATCAAGAGATTTTTTTACATCAACATCATAGACGATTGTTTTTCCTGCGAATCTATGATTATAGTCAATTTGAACTCTACCTGAACCAATATAACGAATAATTCCTTTTTTGTTATCAATTTCTACTGTATCACCTACAGACACTTTTTCTTGGTCTTCTCCAAGTTTTCTAAGAGGAATCATTCTAACTTTACCTTTGTCTCTTGCACCAAATCCTTTTTCAGCTGAAACTTCAATTGTCTTTTTTTCACCTGCTTTTGTTTCAGGTAATGCATCGTCTAATCCTTTGAGAACCCATGCTTCTCCAACAGAAACGAGTTTTGGCATATATTTTAGATTAGGATCGTGAATGGAGTGTTTTTTTGCTTCTTCTTCATTTGTGCTTTCAAAAACTTCTCCGCTATCTTTGATTTTAGCAGTATAATCAAGTAAAATTAATTGTCCTTTTTTGAATGTCAACGTTGTCGATTTTGAATTTCCTTATATTAAGTTAGAGCGAATCGAGTGGCTTTAGTTTTTCTTCAGCTACCTTAAGACCTGCTTGAGCATCAGTTTCATAACCCATCATTGCTAATGTTGATGCAATTCCGGATATACATCTCATAACGTGATAACGATCAACTTCACCCATGCAGCCAACTCTGAAAACTTTGCCTTTTAGATTTCCAAATCCACCTGCTACTAAGATTCTGAATTTCTTTGCGAGTGTGTCTCTGAATATTTTGTCTTCTAATCCATCTAGATAGTTTAATGCAATTACAACTGTAGAACGAGAATTTTCATCTGCAAATGGAGATAATCCTATTGCTGACAATCCAGAATAGAGTGCATCAGAACATGTTCTATGTCTTTGAATTCTTTTTTCCATTCCTTCTTCTAAGATTATTCTCATTGCTTCTCTGTATGCATAAAGAACTGGTAATGCAGGAGTAAATGGTGTGTGTTTTGCTTCATCATAATATTTGAAGTATCTTGGTAAGTTGAAATACATTGTATTAGGTGGATTTGCTTCCATGTATTTTCTAGTTCTTTGATTAATACAAATTGGTGATATTCCAGGTGGACATGCAAATGCTTTTTGAGCACCAGTCATTGCAATATCAATTCCCCATTTATCCATATGAAGTTCTTCTCCACCAACAATTGATACACCATCCAAAACATAATACGAATCATTTCTTGATGTCAAGTCTTTGATTCTATCAAGATAATTAATCATTGTACCAGTTGATGTTTCATTCCAAACACAATAGAATGCTTTGACATCTTTATTGTTATCAAATGCTTCTTTGACTTGATCATAAGTTGCATTAATTCCAGGTTCAGTTTCAATTCTAATTGTTTGACCACCTGCCCATTCAATTTGTTGTGCTAAACGAGTACTAAATTCACCATTAACTGGAATTATTACTTTATCATCTTTTTTAATTAAATTTACAACAGAACATTCAGTTGCACCCGTACCGGAAGCAGAAAGACAGACTGCATCGCCTTCTGTTTCAAATATTTGTTTTGTGTTGTTAACACATTCTTCGTATAGTTCAACAAAATCATCACTTCTATGATTGATAGATGGAGTAACCATAGCACGTGTAACACGTTCTGGTACGTTTGTTGGACCCGGTAACATTACTAAATATTCCAAATTTTATATCGCCTAAGCTTAAGATGTTTGAAGGTTATTTATAATTAAAGATCTGACATCGTTTTTTTGGATCAATTTCAGATAAAACATCTACGGTTCCTGAAGGAAGAAACTGTTTCCAGTTTTGATCGGTTAAGATGAGATTTCGAATATTAGTTCCAGATAAATCACTGCGAGATTTGAGTTCTACAGAGATAATTGATTTTCCTCGTTTACCGTAAAGCTCATGAGTAAAATCATCATTGGAAAAAACAACGTCATATTCAGGAATTATTTCATCTACAAGATGTGTCCATTTAGAATGATCATCAACATCAGGGATATAATGAATTGACAGGTTTTTTTGTAATTCATCATCAATAGACGATAAAATCATCTTTTTTCTTTCATCAGCAGTGAAAGGATTTCGTTCTTCATGACTTTTGTTCGAACTACCTATTCCAACGTGAAGATGCTCAACTTTTGCTAATGCAAATTTTATTGCTTCCAAGTGGCCTAAATGAAATGGTTGGAATCTGCCTATTAGAAACCCAATCATAATTGTCCACCAGCATTTAGTACTGATGCTAAGAATAGAATTATCACGGATAAAACAACAGTTACCTCTCCCAGTATGATAATTTTTTTTCTTAATTTTTGTAATTCTTCTTGTGGCATTTCTTTAGCAATAATTTTGTCTTCAACATCCTTTCTAATTATTCTCACATGAACAGCATACAAAATTACTAATGCTGCAACTAGAATTATTTTAACAATTAATACATGACCATAACTAGTCTCATACAAAATATCAGATTTTTGTAGTACAAGATGTGCTTGATACATTCCTGTTGCAATTAAAATGAACAAAGCAGGCAAAGCTAATTTATTAAAACGTCTTCCAACTTGGACCATTAATTGTATTCTTTCTTCAACAGGCATTGACATTTTTTTTAAAATTGGCGCAAATACAACACCTATGAATAACGAGCCACCAACCCAGATTGCGGCACTTGTGATGTGAATCCATGTTAGTAGTGCTTGCTCTAGTGCCATGACAATTAATGATTAGAACTCTATTTGACTCTTAACAAGGTTTTTTAGTATAAAACCTAAAAAAAAATATTAATGAATCCACCAGGACGTCCAATACTATTTCTCGCAATAATTGGATTGTTAGCAATGATGGGAGGAATTGTTTACTATGCAAGTTTGGATAATGACGATCTTTCTATGGCTACAATTGAATTAGGAGAAGTAGAATTAATAGATGTTAACAGTATTGAAAATCGTGCAATACTCAAAGTAACATTTCTAGTTGCAAATCCAGGTGACGTTACAGTAACTGTTCCAGTAATTTCATATCAATTGTATGCAGATGGAAGTGAAATTGGAAGTGGTGCATATTCAACAGAAGATGTTGCAATGCCAGGTCGTGCTGCATTTTACCCTGATGCAGAAATTCCATTAAAAAATAAATTAACTATTGTAATGTCAGAGATGAATGAAACCGTCTATAACAAAATAGTCAGTGGACAAGTTATACAATATGCTGCAACAGGACAAATGACTGTAGAATCAGCATGGAGTATTGTAGAACTAGATTTTGATACCAGGTCTTAATTTTAAAATTTAAAGTGGGCCTGGAGTGATTTGAACACTCGATCACTGCCATGTCGAGGCAGCATCATAACCAAACTAGACCACAAGCCCACGAATTAAAAATTCTGAAAGAACATTATTAACGTTTAAGAGATATTGAAAATGAGGCTAAAAAATTGAGCGACGAATTTACAGATGATGAAAAGGCTGGATTTTACAAAGCAATCTACTCTAGAAGAGATGTTAGATCACATTTCACACAAGAGCCAATTAATGAAGAAACATTAACAAAAATTCTTCATGCTGCACATCATGCACCATCTGTTGGGTTTTCACAGCCATGGAACTTTATTTTGATAAAAGATATGAAAACTAAACAAAAAGTTAAAGAATCTTTTCAAAAAGAACATGAACAAGCATCAAAATTAGTTGAAGATCCAAAAAGATCGGAATATCTTTCAATGAAATTAGAAGGAATAATGGAATCAGATGTCAATGTTTGTGTCACATATGATCCCACAAAATTTGGACCGTTCATTATAGGAACAACAAGTATACCGGAAGCAGGAATTTACAGCGTTTGTGGTGCAATACAGAATTTATGGTTGGCTGCAAGAGCAGAAAACATTGGATTAGGTTGGGTCAGCATAGTATCTAATGACGTATTAAAAGAAGAATTGAATTTACCTGAACATATTGTACCTGTCGCATATCTTTGTCTTGGTCATGTAACAAATTTTGAAACAAAGCCAGACTTAGAACGTTCAGGTTGGCTTCCAAGATTAGAACTAAAAGATGTGATTTATTTTGAAAAATGGAAACAAAAAGAAGATGAATCTTGGAATATGATTCAAAATATGATTAAATCCAATCTCAAGTAAGCTTAAATTATTTCAAGTTATTTTTCTGCTGGGCTCGTGGCGCAGCATGGATAGCGCAGTAGCTTCCTAAGCTATAGGTCGAGGGATCGAAGCCCTTCGAGCCCGCTTTTTTATTACTTAAATTATGTATAATATCGATAACATACATGAAAGTTGTTGTTTTATCTGGAAGTCCAAGAAAAAATGGTAATACACAGATTATGATGAAACATGTTCTAGAATATGTAAATCAAAAAGATGTAGATGCAAAATTTATCAATCTGGCAGATGATGGTTTTGAGTCTTTCAAAGGAGCTGCTAATGAGGTTGATTATAATGAAAAAACATTACAGGCTGCCAAAGATATAACAGAAGCAGATGTGTGGTTAGTTGGAGTTCCAGTTTATAATTCCATGTTCAGTGCAGCCTTGAAAAATATATTTGAATTTGTGAGTTACAAGGCAACAGAAGGAAAAACTGCAGGTCTCACTATTGTTGCAGGAGGAATGATTAGTTTTGGAGATGTGCAGACTTTATTCACACAATTAATGTCATATTTCAGAGTAATTACAAATCCTACAGCCGTATATTCAACAGGAGAAAAAATTGTAGATGGAAAAATTACAGACGATGAAGTAAAATCTAGATTAAATGAAATGGTTGACAAAACATTAGATTTGGCAAAAAGAAATTAAATTAGATTTTTACCTGTAATTTGTATTGATTTGAAGATTTTAACTTCATAGTCACCTTCGTATACATTAACTACATTGTTTCCATCTACATTTCTTGCACGAAATTTGTATTCGTATGTACCATCTTCATTCACAGTTGTTTGTGCAAAATGAACTGGTTCATCATTTTGATAAATTTGAAGAATTACAGGAAAACCTTCTGCATGATTTTCTATTGTACCTTCAATGAATCCCCATGGCATTACATTATCAGATGAAATTGACATTGATACAACTGTTTGTGTTAGTTGTACGCCTTCAGTTGTTGAAAGTACAATTGTGTTAGAGTCAGCAAATGATGGTGACATACCAATCATTGCAACTAGTATAATTAATCCAGCAAAAATTGAAATTTTTGTTTTCATTAAAAAAAATATTGCATCAATAATATATTAACATGACTGATAATTTATCATGATGGAAATGGAAAAAACCCAAAAGTGTGAATGTGAATGTCATTTTGGAGGGGCAGAGAGTTGTCCTAGTTGTAAAAAAAATCATAATTTTAAATTCAAGTGTGAACACTGTGAGGAATAATTATTTTTGTTGTGCTAACATCTTTAGATTGTAAATTTCAGCACGAATTGTTTCAATCTCAACTTTTGTCTTAAGATTCTCAATTTCATTTTTTAGATGTCCAATTTCATCGTCTTTTGCGTCGGTTACATTAGAAAGATCTTTTTCTAATCCCAGTTTGTACGTAGTAATTTCTTTTTCTGTTAATTCATGGTTTTTTTTTTCATCATGATCATGAGATGCACCATGATTGCGATCGGCTGCTAATTGTGCAATCCAAATTACAAACACCATAAACCACATAATTGGAACAGCCATTGTGAAAACAAATTGTAATTGTGGTGCAAAGTCAGTTAATGGGAAGTATAATCCAGTCAAAACAGCTGCCCATACGCCTGAAACAAGCGTAGCCAGATGGTTTCTTACATAGCCCATTGTTCAACAAGATAAATCTCCAAAATATAACGTTAATGGTAGATTTGCAACTAGTTCAATATAGAAAAGGGGAATTATTGCTCTGCAGGAACTTCTACAGTAGCAGTTGATGTTTTAGTATCAGATTGTAGTATTTGGATTTTTTCTAAAAGTTCATTTCTCAAATCACGAGCAACTCTTCTTACAGTTGGTCTTGGAACTCCTAATTCGTCAACGACTTTAGTATAGATGTCTTGTTTGTCTGTTACACCTTTATCAAGCAAAGAATTGATTGCTGCTTTGATTACAGTGCTTTGATTAGTACGATTCACAAGGATCGTCTAATACTGATCTATATAAAATTTCAATTGATAAAATTATAGAAACGTGATTCGTAGTTTCTGGAAAAAAAATCATGGAAATATTACAATGATAAAAGGTTTTCATTAAAAAAATAATTAGTGATCAAAAGGTTATTATGATAATCGCATGTCGTTGCGACATTGACTAGTGTAAACATAGAAACCAATCATGGAAATATTTCATTTAATTTGTTACCAGAATTAGCACCAGAAACTGTAAGAAGCTTTGTTAAATTAGCAAATGATGGATTTTATAATGGAACATTATTTCATAGAGTAATTCCGGGATTCATGATTCAAGGAGGAGACCCAAATACAAAAGATCCAAGCAAGAAAAGTCAATGGGGAATGGGTGGACCAGGATTTAATGTAAAAGGAGAATTTAGTACAAGATCACATTTAGAAGGAATTGTTTCAATGGCAAGAGCAACAGATCCTGATAGTGCAGGCTCACAATTTTTCATCGTAACAAAAGATAGTACATTCCTAGATAGAGAATATACTGTATTTGGAGAGGTAACAGATGGAATGGATATTGCACATAAAATAGAAAGTCTTGATAGGGATGGAAATGACTGTCCTAAAGAAGATGCAAAGATGCTCAAAGTTTCAATTTCAGAGTAAAATCTTGGAAAAGAAATTTTTACTAATAATATTTTCAATTGTATTAATTTCAGTTTCATCACAAGTGTATGCCCAAGAAGATTTAGGTTTGTTAGTCGAACAACAAGAAATAATTTTTGAAGTAGGAAAACATTCAGACGTTCATGTTAAACATGTAATAGAAACAGGTGCATGGAACTCTGATAGACCTAGAATAATCGAAATATTACCAGGTACACACTCAAGTTTGACTGTAGTTGATGAAGATGGAGATAAATTAAATTTTTCGTATGATGGTGAAACATTTGAAGAATCTAAGTACATCATATTAAATCAAAAATTAGGTAATTATGATTTAATTGCAGAATATGATTTGGATAATTTTATGGAATTAAAAAATGGAATATGGAAAAAGGATTTTTTATTTACGTTTGATGTATTGGTGATGGTTGAAGAAGATATAGAATTAATTTTTGTAAATTCTAGACCAGTGGATGTTACTGATGCAAAGGGAATTAATTGCATAGGATGTCAATTAACATTAGAATACATTCAAGATGAAAAAATATCTATAAAACAAATTTCATCTAGTCAAGGTGAATTTGAAGTAGAATTTTTATCAAATAAAGAAATTTTTGAAGTAGAATTTATTGAAGGAGGAACACAATTACTAAATTTTGATGTAAAGAATAAAGATCAATTGTATGTTTTAAAAATTCCCTTAGAAAATTTTCTAAATCCATATGATATTTACTTTACAGAAAAAGATGATACTAATTTGGATCAATTAGATAAAATTAGAAAAACCGAATTTTCTCAAGACGAAACTCATGTAAATATATCATTTAGAACATTTAGTGAAGGAACTATTTCTATTGTTGGTGCAACACCAGAAGAGCATCAAAAGAAAATTGAACAAATTGAAAATATGAAAGCAAGAGAAGTAAAAAGTGAAAAAATTGAAGATGAAAAAGGAATTGCAGTTCCAATACCAGGAACTAAAGCAGCTTCAGAATTAAAATCACAATTTGAACAAACAAATGAAGAAAAAGTTGACACTCTATCATTTGCTAATGAATTAGAAAATGGACAAACAATTAATTCAGAAGATAATACGATGATTATCATACTAATTGGAGCTATAATTGCCGGAGCTATAATTGCCGGAGTTGTTATTAAATTAAAGAAAAATTAATCGCCATTAGAGTCACAAGCACATCCTTCAAACTCATCAAATCTAGAATTACATAAAGGACATTTATCACCATATTCTATTTCCCATGGTTCTTTTCCAAATAATTTTAAATGATCATCAATTTCTTTTGGAATTTCTTGTTTTTCATCCATGGTGTGATTAATCTCTCACAATATGTATAGATTATCTAGAATTAAATTTTTGTTTTTAATTAGTTAATAATGCTTCTTTTGAAACATATTGATTTCTATCATCAACTGTATTTTTTAGAAATTCTTTATTGAATGCCATCTTTGTTAATGCTACAGACACATCAAATGGACTTGCAGTCCAGCCATATTCTGACATTTGTGCAACTGTTTCTCCAACAGTTTTTGGTTGATCAAAAAAAGAATCTTTTTCTAATATTCTTAATTTATGTTTGATATCATTTACTTCAATTGAAGATGGTGATGAAAATTCAGGCTCGTGAAATTCAGCATCCTCTAATGAGCTCATTACATCAGGTTGCGATCTTTCATTAAGTAGTTGTTTTAGTGATTCGACTACTTCGGCTACAGAATCATTATCAACGTAAAAATCTCTAGAATCAATCTCGATTTCATTAGAACCTTGTTTGATTCGTATTTTTGCCATATGTAATCTACGCAAATAATGATTTATTTTGCTAGCTCAAAGTAGCTTAGAGAAATAATCAAAAGATATACACAAATCATTAACAAGTAATTTTTTTGACAAGGGATTTATACATAATTTCTACTAAAAAATACATGTTAACGGTTTTTGGTTCAACTGCATTAGATACAATCAGAACACCAAAGAAAACTTTGAAAAATGTACTAGGAGGAGCAGCAACATTTGCTGCAATTTCAGCAAGTTTTTTCACAAAGCCGGGATTGATCGCAGTTGTTGGTAGTGACTTTCCTAAGAAATATCACACAGTATTGAAAAATCATCTTGATCTAAAAGGACTAACAGTTCTAAATGGTAAAACATTCAGATATGATGGCAAATATGATGCAACGATGAGTGTACGTGAAACGCTCAAAACAGAACTAAACGTACTAGCGGATTTTAAACCAACAGTACCGGATCCATATAAAAAATCAGAATTTGTTTATCTAGCAAATAATGATCCAGAACAAAATGCAAAAATAATAAAAGAATTTGATAATGTAAAATTTTCAATGTGTGATACAATAGAGTATTGGATTGCGACAAAACGTAATGCTGTAATTAAAATGATAAAATCAGTTGATGCAGTAGTGATTAATGATGAAGAGGCAAAGTTACTCACAAAAGAAGACAATTTGATCAAATGTGCAAAAAAAATGATGAGTTGGGGCGCCAACTATGTTGTAATTAAAAAAGGAGAACATGGTGCATTGCTATTTCATGAAGATGTGATTTTTCCATCAGTTGGATTTTCATTAGAATCGGTCGTAGATCCAACAGGTGCAGGAGATTCTTTCGCAGGTGCAATGATTGGACACTTGGCTGCAAAAAATAAGACTAGTTTTTCTGAAATTAAAAAATCAATTATTTATGGAAATGTAATGGGATCATTTGCTGTTGAAAAATATGGATTAGCTGGATTAACATCATTGAAGAAATCAGATATTTCAGAAAGAATAAGACAGTATGAAAAAATGGTTACTTTTTGAAGAGTTATAGATAAGATTTTTTTTTATAAATCATGGAAGATAGACTGGATTCAATTTTTTCTATGCAAAAAGGTTTGTCAGAGATGATGAATCTTGATAGATATCCAAAAGATACTGAAGGTAAAGTATCGGCATTATGCACTGCAATAATACATGAAGCAGTAGAACTACAACGTACTACAAATTGGAAGTGGTGGAAGACACCAACCGAATTTAATAAAGCAGAAGCAAGAGAAGAGCTGATAGACATTTGGCACTTTGTCGTACAAGCATCACTTGAGCTAAACCTCACACCTGACGATATCTTGAAAGAATATGAGAGAAAAAATGAGATTAACAGGCAGAGACAGAAAGATGGTTACTAATTTCATCATATAATGTGATTGAAATAATTTTATAGTAGGTCTATTAAAAACCGATGAAATGAAAGTTCGTCATCTACAAGAAAGTGATAAACAATACAGAGTTTTTCTGTACATATTTTATATCGCATCTGCAATGATGGTAACTATCATGATTTATGGAATGGTCATGATGATTGGCGAATGGCAAGAAACTGGATATTATGTAATGGGAGAAGTTTTAGTAAACACACATGTTCCGTTTGAAAATTTTGCAAACCTTACTACATGGTTATCATTTGCATGTATAATTTCATGGTATTGTGTTTCAAGAATTGGTTGGAAAAGAACGGTCGGATTACAATCATACAGAATGGCTTTATTACAACTAATGTTGTTAGGCTTTGCAGTAATTTGTATATACGAAGTTTTATGGAGTTTCACAGTACTAAATGCAGAAATTACATCACAAATGGTAATTGATGGAACAACTCCAGACATAGACAAACTAGCAGTACACTATCCAGACCCAGACAGACCATGGAATCTAATATTTGCAACAAAAATTTGGTCTGTAGGATTTTTGATTAGTGCACACGCATTCTATTTGAGTACAAGACCTAGAAAATCAAAAGAAGAACTACTACCAGAAGAGTAAGTTAGTAACAAAAATTTGGTTTTGATTATATATTATTGAAAAAATTTATTTTCTATGAAATACTTGGTTAATGAAAGAAAATATTCACTATTTCTTATTTCCATTCTTGGTTCAATTATAATATTATCAATACCATTAATTTTTAATCACTTATTACATCAAAGTCATTTACTTCATATTGTAATTCACCAAATTGGTTTTGTTTTGGCTGCATTCATGTTTTTTTTAGCATTAATTTCATATTCAAAAACTAAAATTACTAGAATGTTATTTTCTTCAGCGGCATTTGGAATTTTGGCATGTGGACAATCAGCTTACATGTATACAAAAATAGATAATCATTCTCCAGAAAATATGTTTAGTGGTGGAGAAATTTTAGATATTTCAATTTTAATCATGACAGCATTGTTTGCTATCGGAGTTTTTTATAAACGATAAATGGATAACGTATAATAATTTGCACGTAAATAGAGTGTACATAATTAATTATTCTATAAATATGATATAAAAAATTAGAAAAATGGATTTATATTCTAAAAATAGAGAAACAGTATAGAAAGATAATTGGATAAAATAAATACTGTTTTGGAAATTGTAAATAAAAATCCTGGAATTCGATTTAATGAAATTATGAGAGTTTCAAACATTCGAAATGGTACACTAAGTCATTATGTGAAAAAATTAGAAGATGAAAAAAGCATAGAATTAGAAAGAACGCCGAGGGTTACACGCCTATACCCTGCAGGCATATCATCTGAGGAAGCTAAAATTTGTAAATATCTAACAAAACCAAGCCAAAAAAAACTAATTTTCTTTTTATTAAAGAAAGGAACCGCCACATCACTTGAGATTAGAGACTTCATAAAAAAATCACCTTCCGTAGTATCTGTAAATCTAAATGAGTTGTTCAAAGAAAAGATTATTGAAAAGCGATACGACATACCTACAAACAAATATTCATTAAAAAATCCAAGGCAAATAGAAGGGATAGTAAAGGAATACTATCCAGAAACAATTGAAAAAATTACAAATAATACAATAGAAATGCTTGATTTTTAGTGTGTAAAAAAATTTCTGCTTTTATCTTCAAAATTAATCAGTAAAAATTAGATTTAAAATTCTAATTACATTTCATTTAATGCACGTTCTATCATTCCACGATCTTTTGCATTTGGTGTGAATTTGATATAATTTTGATAGTCCTCTTTGGCTTGTTTCATTTTGTTTTGTTGTTGTCTTACATAACCACGGTTTTTGTAAATAGGACCAAATCTATTATCATTAATTTTAATTGCTTTTGTATAATTTTCTTCAGATTTATCAAATTGTTGATTTTTTAAATAGAAATTTCCAAGACCACGAAAAGCTAAATAACAATTTTCATTTTTTTCTAAACTTTTTTCATAATATGAAACACATTCAGGATTATTCTGTTCATTTAGTATTCCTCCTAAAAGACATAAGGCTGTAGAATTATCTGGGTTAAGTTCAATGGCTTTTTTTAATGAATCAGTTGTTTCTTTTGTTTGTTTTTGTAAACTAAGTTTTTCAGATTCAAAGCATAATCTATTTGATTTTATTTTGTTTTGATCCGATTTTAGCGTAGAGATGATATCGGTTGGACCTAACAGAACCATTAAACATCCATCTTCAGACCAAAGTTTTTCAAATCTTTTTTCTGGAATAACACCTACCTGAATTCCTTCTTCAGATGGTTTTTGTTCCGGAACATAGTGAAAAATTGTTTTTTCGTTATCATCATAACCAGAGATTATGGATGCATGTTGTACCACAGCATGTAATCCAGGTAAGATAACAATTGGAGGAATTCCCATATCAATTACCTGTTTTAATTCCATAATACTAGAGTGTAAAATTAAACTAGAAAGTCCATGTCGTTCTGCAAGATTAATACCTTCAATTAAGATACTACCGTTCATTCCCACATATTTTGATGCTATTTCATTTGCTTCTGCAATTGGGAGATCAATATTCCAGTATTTGGCTACGGCATTTACTGAAAGTGGTAAGCAAATATTGTCATCATCAGAAATTGGTGGTAAAACTAATTCATGTCCAGAATCATCACTCATGATGATACAATAATTTTAGCATATTAATATCATCAAAGTTTTGTAAATTTTGTAATTATTGTTTGACCATCTTTAGTCATCTCTGGATGAAATTGTGTACCGTAAATTAACAATTCTTTATGTTTTACAATCTCATTATTACAATTTTCAGAATTTGCTATAGACTCAAGTGAATTTCCAAGTTTTGAAATTTCATATGAATGACTTTCAAAAACTATTTTTTTTCCAGTACAAAGAGCACTTTCATTTGAAATAATCTCTTGTTCACCTCTTATTACAGAAGATTTACGTATAGTTCCACCTAATGCAAGAGCTAAGATTTCTGCACCATAACAGATTCCTAATAGTTTCTTTTTTTCATTTACTGCATGTAAGATAATCTTTGAGTTTTTTGCATTCATTTGTGAATTATTTTGACGTCGACCAGATAAAATAAATGAGTTATATTTTTTAATTTCATCTAAACTAATTTCATCAAATGATTTTTGCTCAAATTTTACATCAGATTTTGAAAGTGTAATTGAAATATCTTTTGTAAAGACAGAACCGTTATCTACTAAAAGTAGCACGATTAGTCTTTTCCAATCTGAATTTTGATGTAGTGAATTTCAGCAATTCCATCTACAGTATTAATTACTCCAAAGTAGAGAGATGTATCTTCTTCCCACATCAATACTCTAGATGTTCCTATAGCATACTTGC
>JABGTD010000029.1 GCA_018647405.1 Nitrososphaerota archaeon
TGCATTGAAAAGTGATGTTGCAACTGTAATTGACATACCAATAGATCCTGAAGAAGATGTATTGCCATTTGTTGCACCTGGAACTGGATTAAAGGATATGATCTTACCATCATAATGTGATAGAAATGGTTTGGGCAATTTTATCAATCAAAGTGGAAAATAAACCTGGAATTTTGTTTAAGGTTACACATCTTTTTAGATCACGTAATTTTAACATCGATAGTATTTCGGTAGGTGTTACTGAAGATAAAAAATATTCTCGAATGACTATTACCACTATTGGTGGTGAGAAACAAATCACACAAATTGTCAAACAACTTGACAAAATGATTGACACAATTGAGGTTCATAGGTTAGATGTGAATAACTCTGTGTATAGAGAGTTGGTAATGTTTAAGATTAAAGTAAACAAACCAGAAGATAGTATGGAAATTAACAAATTAGCCAGTGCATACTCTGCAAAAATACATGATGCCAAAAAGGAGTCAATTATTGTAGAAATGACTGCAACCCCTCATCAAATTGGTGCCTTTGAAGAATTGGCAAAGAAATTTGGATTAAAAGAAATGGCACGAACTGGTATAACTGCATTAGAGCGTGAAGAGCATGAACATTAGAATATTTGATACCACCTTACGTGATGGAGAACAATCCCCCGGTGTTTCATTATCTCCCGAAAAAAAATTAAACATTGCAAAAAAACTTGACGAATTAGGCGTTGATGCAATTGAAACTGGTTTTCCTGTTATTTCTGAAGGTGAAAAAGAAGGTGTAAAATTAATTGTTGCAGAAGGACTTAACGCCGAATTATGTGGATTAGCTAGAACAAACAAAAAAGATATTGATGCTGCTGTAGACTGCGGTTTAAATTACATACATACATTCATTGCAACTTCTGATATTCATTTAGAGTATAAATTAAAAATGACTCGTGATGAAGCTTTGCAAAAAGCTATTGAAGCTGTAGAGTATGGAAAATCTAGAGGTTTACAAGTAGAATTTTCTGCAGAAGATGCAACTCGAACTGATAGGGAATTTTTGAAAAAAGTTTTTGGATCTGTTGCTAGTGCTGGTGCTGATAGAATTGATATTCCTGATACTGTAGGTTATTCAACTCCTCAATACATTGGTGAAATCACCAAGGATGCAATTGAAGTTTCAAAATTGCCAATTAGTGTACATTGTCACAATGACTTTGGTTTAGCAGTAGCAAATGCAATTTCTGGTGTACAATCTGGTGCCTCATGTGCTCATGTCACAATTAATGGAATTGGTGAACGTGCAGGAAATGCATCTCTAGAAGAATTTGTTATGGCATTGACTAGTTTACAATTTGAGAAAAAATGGAATACAAATATCAACACAAAATTAATTTATGAAACTTCTAGATATATCTCAAAATTAGCAGGAATGTCTGTGCAACCAAATAAAGCAATAGTTGGTGAAAATGCATTTGGTCATGAATCTGGCATTCATACTCACGGCGTTTTGAATAATCCTTTGACTTACGAGCCAATTAGTCCTGAAATTGTAGGACGAACGCGTTGGTTACAGGTAGGAAAACATGCTGGAATCCACGGTATGAATGCAATGCTCAAAGAGTATGGTGTTGAACCAAATGAAAAACAAACAAAGCAAATTTTAGAGAAGGTAAAGGTATTGGGTGACCAAGGAAAACAAGTCACAGAAGTTGAATTGTTATCTATGGCAAATGAAGTGATTGGTAATAATAAATTAAAACGAATTGTTCAATTAACAGGGTTTTCTGTATCGACAGGTGTTGGAATAATGCCTTATGCATTTGTAAAATTAAATATTGATGGACAAGAATTTTCTGCAACTGACTTTGGTGTAGGTCCTGTCGATGCCGCATTAAATGCAATACAGAAAATTACAAGTCAGATAACTGATGAAGTAAGATTAAAGGAATACAAATTAGATTCTATTTCTGGCGGCGCTAATGCATTGTGTGAGGTAACAGTAAAAGTTGAAGATGCACGTGGTAGTATTATCTCATCTAAATCTGTGGGTGAAGATATTGTCACAACCAGTGTACAAGCTATGGTTGACGGAATTAATCGTATAATGTTAAAAAATATTCTAAAGGAAAAGAAGATTTAATCATTACAACATTTTAGGTGATTGTGTATGTATAACATTTCTTTAATAACTGGTGATGGAATTGGTCCTGAATTGTCTGAATCTGTAAATACAATTTTAGATACAATTCATGATAAATTAAATGTCAAATTTGACATTAAAACTCTTGTAGCTGGTGATACTGCACTTAAAAAAACTGGTAATGCATTACCTGATGATGTTTTTGAATCGATCAAATCATCTGATGCATGTTTGAAAGCTCCTGTTGGAGAAAGTGCTAAAGATGTAATTGTTGCATTAAGACAAAAGTTAGATTTGTATGCAAATATTCGTCCTGCAAAATCATATCCAAACACGCCTGCTTTAAGAAATGATATTGATCTTGTAATTGTACGTGAAAACACTGAAGATCTTTATACTGGTCAAGAGTTTCAGATAGATGATACTGCTGTAGCATTAAGAATAATTAGTGAAAAAGCATCAAAAAGAATTGCAAAACATGCATTTGAAACCGCAATGGATAGAAATCAACAAAAACGCGTAACATGTGTTCACAAATCAAACGTTATGAAATTAACTGATGGTATTTTTTCTAAAAGTTGTGAGGATATATCCAAGGACTATCCTGATGTTCGTTTTGATCAAATGTATGTGGATGCATGTGCAATGAACTTGATTCGAGCTCCTCATGAATTTGATGTAATTGTGACTACAAACTTGTTTGGTGATATTTTATCTGATGAATCGTCTCAAGTTGTAGGTGGATTAGGTATGGCACCTGCTGCAAATTTAGGTGATAATTTTGGTTTATTTGAGCCCGTTCATGGAGCTGCTTTTGACATTGCTGGTAAACAAATTGCTAATCCTACTTCATTCATACTATCTACAAAAATGATGTTGGATTGGTTGGGCTCAAAAAATAATGATTCTGATTGTATTTCTGCTGGCAAAAAACTTGAGGATGTAGTATTAGATTTGATAAAATCTGGCATTACCACTAAAGATATTGGTGGAGAAAATTCCACACAGGAATTCACTAGTGAAATTACCAGTCGATTATAGTACTGTTAATTTTTTCTTCTAGTTTCCCAACCTTTTACTGATGCATAGCTTCGTTTTAGTGCTGCGAGATCGTGACCTATCCATCCCAATATTGCGGCTCTACTACGTTCTTCAGTTGTCATTCTAATTGTTCAAAATACAATTAAATCTGATATCTAACACTGTCACCAATGTTTGTTTTTTTTATCTAATTTTTTACAATAAAATTTATGGTTTGAGCCTATCTGGATCTCTTGGATACAAAACTACCTCTCGAACATTGTCAATTCCAATTAAAACTGTCATCAATCTATCTAGTCCCATGCCCCAACCTGAATGTGGCGGCATACCCCATCCAAATGTTTTCAGATGTTCTTCAAAGCTTGTAGGATCTAGATCTTGTTCTTTTAATCTGGATTTTAGCTGTTCTGGATCATGTAATCTTCGTCCTCCCGATGAAAGTTCAAGATATCCATATTGTAAGTCAAACGAACGTGAAAGTGTAGAATCATCATCTTTTTCATGAATGTAAAATGGTTTTAGCTTCATAGGCCAGTCTGTCAAAAAGAAAAATCCTGGATGTTTTTGTCCTAAACTACGGAGATGTGAATCTTGTAAATCATCTCCAAATTCTATCTTGATATCCATGCTGCCCAATTCTTCTAATGCCTGTGTGTATGTCACTCTCTCAAAAGGTGAAGATGGAACTTTAATTTCATATCCGATCTCTTGTTGTTCTGTTTTACAATTTTCAGATGTATTTTTGAAAACATCCACTATGATGGATTCTAAGACGTCCATCACGTCTGTATAATCCATCATTGCAGCTTCAATGTCAACACTAGTAAATTCACTCAGATGTCTTCCCGTGTGTGATTTTTCTGCTCTATAAAATGATGAAATCTCAAATACTCTTTCTAATCCAATTGTCATTTGTTCTTTATACAATTGTGGACTTTGAGCCAAGTATGCTTGTTGCCCAAAATAATCAAGGCTGAACAAATCAGCTCCTCCTTCACTTGCACTGCCTATAATTTTCGGGGTATTAATCTCGATGAATTTTCTTTTAATGAGTGTCTCTCTAATTGATGCTAAAACTTTACTTCTTAGTTTGAAAATTGATGCTGTTTTTTGGTTTCTCATATCCAGAGCTCTTGAATTTAATCTATTATCGATGTCACTCTCTAATCTTCCAATTGGATCTATTGGGAGTGGATATTCTGCTTTTGCAAGAACTTGAATCTCTGTTGCAGAAACTTCAAAATCAAAATCCTTTGCTTTACTAGCTTGTATTTTTCCTAATATTCTTACAACACTTTGTCTGTTTAACCCTTCTAGCAAACTCATTGAATCTCCTTTGACTATAACCTGACACATTCCTGTAACATCTCTTACAGTCAAAAATGCCATTTTCCCAAGCTTTCGAAGATCTACTACCCATCCTCCAAAGATAACATCTTTTCCTTCCATGGATGAATTTAGATCTTCAATGAGATGTGTTCTTGAAATCTCCATGTAATGATGAAAATACACACAAGTAAAAACTTAATCTAACCTCTCCTAACTAAAAATATGAGTTTTATCGCAATCAAAAACTTGACTACTCGTTATAATACCTCAAAAGGATTAGTTCATGCATTAGAGGATGTTACATTTTCAATAGATAAAGGGGAATCAATTGGAATTGCAGGTGAAAGTGCATGTGGTAAAAGTACACTTGGTTTGTCAATTATTCAAATGATTTCAAATGGAAAAATTTATTCTGGAAAAATTGAATTTGATGGAAAATCTTTACTTGATGTGCCATCTGATGAGTTTGATAAAACTATACGTTGGAAAGAAATTTCTATGATTTTCCAAGGTGCGATGAATTCTCTTGATCCAGTTTTTTCAATACAACAACAATTTGAGGAAATTCTAAAACAACATAATTTTGAAGGTGATTCGAAACAATCCATAATTCAATCTTTGAACTCTGTTAATCTGACTGAATCTGTATTGAAGAAATTTCCTCATGAATTAAGCGGAGGTATGAAACAACGAGTTGTTATTGCTATGGCATTAATTTTAAAACCAAAGTTTGTGATTGCGGATGAGCCCACTACTGCACTGGATGTTCTAATACAAGCTCAAATTGTTAATCTCTTTAAAAAATTAAAAAAAGAGGGTCAATCATTTATGATAATATCTCATGATTTAGCAGTTTTATCGGAGGTTGCTGAAAAAATTGGAATTATGTATGGGGGACAAATGATTGAGTTTGGAACTTCAGAACAAATTTTTCTTGAACCAAAGCATCCCTATACAAAAGGACTGTTGGAATCTATCCCTGTCTTATCAAAAAACACAAAACCAAAATTTATTCCGGGAATCCCCCCAAATTTGATAAATCCTTCTGATGGTTGTAAGTTCTATGATAGATGCCCTGAAGCAATGGAAAAATGTAAAAAAGATCCTCCAAAAATTAAAACTAACACTGGTTATGTTTCATGTTGGCTTTATGAATAGATTAAACTGAAAGAATAAAGTTACAAAATTTATTTCTATATTTGTAAGATTTTACTCAAATTTTAGTGAAACAATTTTTGTATGTATTTGGATTTGTTTTAAGTTGTATTTCCATAATCCATTTTGAGAATTTATGTACTTTTGTCATGTGTTCTGTAATATCGTCACATTCTGTTTTACAGCTTTTACATAGGTACTTTACCATATTTTTTTTTAATTATCACTAGTATAGAAACCGATCTATTTCAAATGATTAATTTTACGTATAAAATACTTGATTCAAGCGTAAATAAGCTAATTTTGAACTAAACCGTCAGCAGGCCATACATGAGCTTAGGCATGCATGGTCTTACAGCCAACAATTATGACTCTTTTTGATTAAATTTGATTGTTTCATTAATTGATATAGTGGTGTTAATTGACAAAAACTAAGATGGAAACAGGAACCGTAAAATGGTTTAACCAAACAAAAGGCTTCGGTTTTATCGAACGCGAAAATGAAGACAAAGACTTGTTTGTCCATATGACAGAAGTCGAAGGTCGAATTAATGACGGCGATAAAGTTGAGTTTGAGATTGGTGAATCAGAAAAAGGCCCAGCCGCAAAATCAGTGAAAAAAGTAGACTAAGATTAGTAATTTTAATTAATTTTCTTAACAATCTATTATCGAGTAACTACTATATTTTTTTTAATTTTTATAAAATATTATGAATAGCGTTTAACAATTGGAAGACACGAGTCTATAATTCTGAGCATTTCTGAACGGATAACTTTTTTGTCAATTGTAATCCAAATTCTTTTTGAAGAAATTGCAAATGCAATTGTTTGAACTTCTGTTCTTTCTTCCCAGACAAATTCTGTATCTCCTAATTGATCGTCAAATTGTTCTTCTAGTTCTGTTTTAATTGCAATTTGAGCAAATTGGTATTGTGTCTTTTTTTGGTCTAATAATGGATCTAAATCCTCTCTTCTATAGTATGACAGAAGTTGGCCTGTTTTACTAATCACCCCGATAAATCTGATATATGGGCTGATTTTTGAGATTAAATCTGCTATTTCATAGTCTTCATTTTCGGTCATCATCTAATTGCCCATTTTCGAATATTTTAATGATTAATTAAATTCCATTTTTTTATATACGGTTGTAAATTTTGTAATCTATTGGATCTTTGGGACTTTATTCCATTCTTTTCCTCAGAAGTTGGATATCTCGGACTTGCGTTAGTTAGTTTTTTTGGTTCTTTAATTCCTTTTGTACCAATTCCATCTTTTATCCTATTAGTTACCATGTCTGTTGGTGATCAGTTTGATCTACATATCCTTGCAATAATTGCCGCAGTTACTGCTACTGTTGCAAAACAAATAATTTTTGTAATTAGTTATGGTGGAAGAAAAATTATGTCTGAAAAAACAAAACAACGTATGTTGCCATTTCAAAGATTGGTTAAAAAATATGGTGCTGCAGCTGCGTTTGTTGCTGCTGCCACGCCAATTCCAGATGACATCATATATGTTCCACTAGGATTGGCAAAATACAATCCATTAAGATTTTTTATTGCAACCTTAACAGGAAAACTTGTTTTATGTTATGCAATTGTTATACTGGCTCATTACTTAAGCGGTCCTGTAGTTGACCCAATCTTTGAAATGTTTGGAATTACAGAACCAGAAGATTTGGATGATCCTACTCCGATAATTATCGGTATTGTCATTTTTGGTGCTGTAATGACTGCTGTTGTTGTATTGATGTTAAGAATGGATTGGAGTCGTATACTTGGACGTTTTCTTCCTTGGACTCTAGAAGATGACGATAAAGATCAAAAATAATCTTTTGGCATAATACTAAAATTCCATTTTTTATCAGTCGCTTTCATAATTCCAATTCTGGGTGATTTTTTAATTTTTTTTGGAATGATTCCTTCACTTATGTAAATTGAAGACTTTTTTGTTAAATTCAGATTATTTTCTTTCATTGAAATATTCATAGCCATTGTTATTTTTCCGGGTCCGTTTGTAATTTTGTTAATATCTTTCATACCTCTATTCTTAATCATGATTTTAATTCCGTCTTGTGGATAAATTCCTCGAATTAGAACTGCACCGGCATTTTGTTTTTTACTTTTTGCAACCACATTTAGCATAAAGTACATTCCATAAGTAAAGTAGACATAAGATATTCCAACCGGTCCAAACATGATTTGATTTCTATTTGTCAAATTTGTTGCTGCATGACTGGCAGGATCATCTCTTCCTCTATAGGCTTCAGTTTCAGTAATTATACCTGTTAATTTTAGATTTTTTATTTTCCTTGTTAATTTTTTTCCAATCAATTGTTTTGCTACTGTTACAGTCTCTCGTTCATAGAATTCTTTTTTTAAAATCATCTTTTTTTAACTACTGTGAGGACATCCTCATCAATTAAAACATGATTTAGGCTGACTCTTTGTCCTCCAAATTTCACACTTTTGCCCCATACTAATCCAAATCTAAAATCTTTTTTCATATTTCGATGTAATTTGTTACAAACATCTGCAACCGTGTTTCCTTTTCTCACGATTAGTGGTTCCTTAAAATCTGTCTCTCCGCCCTTTGGTCTAAGATATACCCGAATGAACTGTAATTCATTGTAAATTCTTTCTTTTAATTGATTGATATTTTTATTCGAATCAGCTGAAGTTGGAATAAAATCTGTTTTTAATTTTTTTGATACATCTTTTAGAAATTTTTCATCAACCAGATCAATTTTATTTAAAATAGTAATTCCTTTTGCATATGTCTTATTTCCATTTATGAAATCAATAAGCTGCTCTGATTCAATATCTTCTTTGATAACCACTCTTGCACTAGTATATCCATAAATGTTCAAAATTTCTTTCAATAATTTCTCTGACATTTTTTTCAATTTTTTTTGCTGAGCAACTGCAATTCCTCCTGTTGTTGATTTTTCAATTACAATATCTGGGGGCGTTTGATTTAATCTGATTCCAATGTTTCCTAATTCATTGATTAACACATCTTCATGATATGGTTGAAAAACATCCAGTACCAATAAGACTATGTCTGCACTTCTAGCAACTGAAAGAATTCTCTTTCCTAACCCTTTTCCAGTTGATGCTCCTTTAATGATTCCTGGTAAATCTAAAACTTGAATTCTGGCTCCTCTATAATTCATCACTCCTGGCACTACTGTTAATGTGGTGAATTGATATGCGCCTATTGCTGATTTTGAGCCTGTTAACCTATTCAACAACGTGGATTTACCTACACTGGGCAATCCAATAAAAACTACTGTAGCATCTCCCGTCCGCTTTACATCAAAACCATCTTGTTTTTTGGCACTCTTTTTGACCTGTTCGGTTTCTTGTTCTCTTTTTAGTTTAGCAATTTTTGCTTTTAGTAATCCGATATGATGTTCTGTCGCTTTATTATTTTGTGTTCTAAGTATTTCATCTTGTATAGCTTTAATTTTTTCTGGAATTCCCATTAGTATTCAATTTCTTTACAAATTAACTCAATATCAAAGGTTTCTAACGCTTTACTCATTAATGGTATCTAAAATGAAAGATCATTGAAGAAAAAAGTTCTTGCAGTAGATATTGATGGAACCGTTACGCTAAATGGATTTGGAACAATTCATCTAAAGGCTCTAGAAAAACTAAGAAATTTAAAAAATGATGGGCATCATGTAATTTTTGTTACAGGTCGTTCTTCAGTAGAAGCATACATTCTTTCAATATTTGGTGGCTTAACATTGCTTGGTGTAGGTGAAAATGGAGGTTGTATAACTCATGGAGAAATAATGACTCATAAGTTACTTGGAAATAAAGAGGAATGCCAAAATGCTTTTTCATATCTAAAAGAAACACTCAATGAAACAATTTTAGAAAAACCTGTATTTCCTAGACTCACTGAAGTTGTTTTAGATAGAACTTTTGATATAAAAAATGCCCAAAAATTATTAGATGAAAAAGGGTTCAATGTTGGATTATTTGACAGCGGTTATGCGTATCATATCAATTCTTGTGGTATTGACAAAGGTTCGGGGTTAATCAAAGCACTTGAGATGTTAAATGCAGATCTTGAAGATACAATTGCCTTGGGTGACAGTGAAACTGATGTTCCATTATTTAGAACTGTAAAAAACAATATAGCAGTAAATAATTCAATTCCAGAATTAAAAGAAATTGCCAAAATTGTAACTACAAAAAATTCAGGTGAAGGTCTATTGGAAGGCTTAGATATGATATCGTCTGAATTCTAATTGTAATGGTCTTTCTCAAATTACTTGAAAATATAAGAAATAAAACTACTGAAATATTAGATGCTAAAAATTATGGCCCTGTTAAATTTTCAGTAGAATCTGCAAAGCCTGGATTTGGAGATATTACATGTAATGTTCCATTTCTACTCTCAAAACAACTCAAAAAAAGTCCCCAGGAAATATCTGCTGAACTATCAAAGATGTATAATTTTGATGATATGCCACAAATCAAAAATGTTGAATCACATGCTAGTGGTTATCTGAACTTTAGCATTGATTATACAAAATTCAATGACCTTGTCATTAGTTTGTCTCTTCAAGAAAATTATGGTGCGCTTGAATTTGGAAATAATGAAAAAATTGTTGTGGAACATACTTCGGTAAATCCAAACAAAGCCTTGCATGTTGGTCATATAAGAAATATAATTTTAGGAGATGTTGTATCCAAAATATTAAAAAAAGCAAACTATGATGTCCGGGTACTGAATTATGTGGATGATTCTGGTCTTCAGGTTGCAGATATTATAGTTGGTTTTACAGAACTTGGTTTTTCACAAGAATCTCCTAATAATGAAAAATTTGATCATTATTGTGGGGATACAGTATATGTAAAAACTACTGAAAAATATGAAACTGATAAAGAATTAGAAAAAAAACGACATGAAATTCTAAAACAAATTGAAGATAGTTCTAGTGAAATTTCAAAAATTGCACAGACTATAACTAGAAAAGTATTGAACGAACAATTGAAAACGGTTTGGAATTTAGGGGTTTTCTATGATTGTCTAAATTTTGAATCACAAATAATACATTCAAAATTATGGGAACAAATTTTTGAAAAACTCAAGACTGATAATCAAATTACATATGAAGATACAGGGGATAATGCAGGTTGTTGGGTAATTCCTGCTGCTGGTGAGGATGATAAAATTTTGGTAAGAAGCAATGGGGTTGCAACATATATTGCAAAAGATATTCCGTATGCTGCTTGGAAGCTTGGATTGATTGATGATCCGTTTTCTTACAAAATTCACTCTACACAAAAAAATTCCCAAAAACTTTATGAAACAACATTAGATGGTGATAATAAATTAAATTTTTCTGGAAGTAAGGTAATTACTGTTATTGATAATAGACAAATTCGTTTACAAAAAATAGTATCTGGATTGATGACAAAATTCAAAGAAGAAGGTGCATATACACATCTGGGCTACGAATCTGTTACTTTGAGTGCTGATACTGTAAAATCATTAGGTCTATCTACTGATGGTGAATCTATGCAAATGTCTGGACGAAAAGGATTGTATGTAAATGCAGATACTGTGCTTGAAATTCTTACAAAACGTGTTTATGATGAATCTAAAAGTAGAAATGAAACTTTATCTGAATCCGAACTCCAAAATATTGCCAACATTGTTGCAGTTGGAACCATTCGCTATGAAATGATAAAGCCTGATCTGGACAAAATTATTACATTTGATTTAAAAAATTCACTTCGTTTAGAAGGTGATACTTGTAGTTATATTCAATATTCATATGCACGTGCATCTAGAATTCTTGAAAAAACAGACATAAAGCCAAATTTTGATTCGGGGTCTGAATTGTTATCGTCTGAATATGAAACAAATCTAATTAAAAAAATTGCAATGTTTGACGTTCACGTAAATGATTCTGTTAATAATTTATCGCCTAAAGTAATTGCAAAATATTCGTATGAATTGGCAGTTACTTTCTCATCATTTTATGAACATGTAAAGGTCTTAGCATCTGAAACCCCTGAATTACTAAATGCAAGATTATGTCTTATCGTATCATTTCAAAAAACTCTAAAAGCATCATTGGATTTGCTTGGAATTGATGCTCCTGAACGAATGTAGTTAATTTTTTTTTTCAGAACTTTTGTATCTCTTTAAAAGAAATGCATGTTGGACTGAATACTTGTTATCTTTTGCATCTTGTTTTAATAATTCGGCATCATTCAACATAATGCCTTGTGCAGCTAAAAATGCATCATCCTCTCTACCTAATTCTTTAAACGCTTTTGATTTTTCAATTGCGGCTCTAGTAAATTCTGGCATAATTTGTTGAACTGTATCGTAATATGGAATTGAATCTTGATATCTTCTCAAATAACTTAGGGTTACTGCCATATTCATCAATGCATCGACATTTGTTTTATCTAATTCCAGCGCTAAGTCATATAGTGTTAATGCATCTTCATGTTTTCCTGTCTTGTTAAGTGCGATACCCTTTGTAACCAATGCATCGACATCTTTATCATTTTTTGATAACCGAATATCACAACATTCTAAAACTTGCTCATGTAATTCTAATTTTTCTAATGCACGCATTTTATTTTTTACGGCATGTTCTTCATTTAGATCCTTTTCTAAAATTTTATCACAACATTTTACGGTGTCTTCATATGCTCCTACAATGTAATACGCTGTGCCTAGATTTTGTAATGCAATAGGGTCGTTTGGGTCTTTTTCTAGTATTTTTTGGCAAAATTCTATTGCCGCATCAAATTTCTTGGCTGCGAATAGCTTTTTTAATTCTGTAACTGTGTCTATCGTTGGAATGTCCTTCATTTCTACTCTATATTCGACTCTTGAATTTTTATACTATATTCTTTGATAAATTGTATGGATACTCGAATTAACATCGCTGTGATAATTGGTGTTGTATTTGTTTTAGCCTTTGCTGTAACTCTAACTCAATACGAGAATCAAGCCAAATCCCAAGATGAAGAATTTGAAATAAGTGAAGAATTAATCACTCATTGGATAGAAAAATACGATCCATCCGAAAACACAATCTCGGTTACTGGTAGTGCAACTGTATCATCTGAACCTGATACATTAATTGTAGTTCTTGGGGTGGAATCTGAAGCAAAAACTGCCAATGAATCTTTATCTAAAAATTCTAATTCATTAAACTCTGTTATCTCATCGTTAACTAACTCTGGAATATCTAAAGATGATATTCAAACGTCAAATTTTAGAATCAATCCGTTATATGATAGTATAAAAGATTCAAATGGAAATTATCAACAAATTCTCATTGGTTATCGTGTCTCAAACATCTTATCTATACAAACCGATAAGATTGATTCAGCTGGAAACATTATTGATGTAGCAGTATCATCTGGTGCAAACCGTGTTGATAATGTTTCTTTTCAATTGTCTGATGATAAATCTCAAAAAATTAGTGATAGCCTAATTGCTAATGCAATAACTGATGCCACACAAAAAGCAAAAAAAGCACTGGTTCCATTGAAGCAACAAATTGTTGGAGTAAAATCTGTAATTATACATGATAATGTAATGCCATACTTTGATAGTCCCATGAGATCCTCCTTCGATGGAATGGTGATGGAATCTTCAATGAAATCTGCACCAATAATGTCTGGTGATGAAGAAATTAGAACTAATGTAAGTGTAATTTTCTATATTGCCTCAGAGTAATTATAGTCCCTGACCTTCAATTTTTGTCAATGTTAATGTAGAACGAATTTTTCCAATTTTACGAATTTTACCTGTAATGGTTTCTCGAATTTTTTCAATTGACTCTGATGATATTTCTGCAATAATATCATATGCACCAAATGTACCCTGAACTTTTTTGATATCTGAAAATGTTTTTAGCTCTGAAATAATTTGTTCTTCTGAACCTAATTCACAGTTAATCAAAATGAACGCTTTACTCATGGTATCAATTCATTCTCATTGCAGTTAAATTTTTTTTCCTAAATCTAATATACCACATGATCTTCTGTCCTAACTTACAATGTATGAAAATCTATGGCTAATTCCTTTGGGGTTTGTAGCTGGAGTATTAGGCTCTATTGTTGGGCTTGGTGGTGGAATCATTGCTGTACCTGTAATGACTTTTGCTGGATTTCCTCCTTCACTTGCTGCAAGTAACAGTCTTTTTGCAGCTTTTAGTAATTCTGTAGCATCTACTGTATCCTATGCACGGCAAAAACGTGTTGAATTTGGAATTGGAATAAAACTTGGGTTAATGTGTATTCCTGGAACTGTTTTGGGTGCACTTGTATCTGATGTAATGACTCCTGTATCATTTCAGATTTTATTTGCACTTGTATTGATTGCTTCTGCTGTGTACATTTTTGTAAAACGTGCAGTAGATGAAAAACCATACAATCAAACTGTCTTGATGATGGTAATTTCTGCAGGTGCAAGTCTCTTCGCAGGTATGATCTCTAGCTTGTTTGGAATTGGTGGTGGAATTATTTTTGTTCCTTTAATGGTTATTGGAATAGGCATTCCTATGAGAAAGGCTGCTCCTACGGCACAGCTTGTCTTGATGTTTGCATCTCTTAGTGGTCTTTTAGTACATTCTGCATTAGGACATCCAGATTATTTACAAGCATTTTTGTTAGCAATTGGTGCATTTGGTGGAGGTTTACTTGGTGCTAGATTGTCATTAGAAATTAAAGAAAGAAAATTAAAAATTCTTGTAACTATAGTTCTTTTAGTCGCTGCAGTAAAATTGGTTATCGATTCGATGGAGGCTCTTTTTTAATCCTGTAAAGATTTTTTTTTGATGTCAAAACTAATTCCCCACCTTCAAAGGTTGCCTCAAAATCTACACTAATCAAACCATATTCTTCATCAATGTCTCTTTTGTCTGAAATTGTAAATTTAAGTCGTATAACTTGGTCTGTGTAAACTGGTCTTACGAATCTGGTTTGTCTATTTTTCCATTCTTCATCTCCATCTATTCCATATAGCACAATATAATTTCCATAAATTTGTCTTAACCTTGTAAATTCTCCTTCCATTCGTGAAATAATTGCTCTTCCTGAAATCACTCTATCCTCATCTTTTCCAGAGTCTATCTCAAACATTGCATTTTTTATTCTTGAAAATCCAAGGTATTCGTCTAATTCTTTTTTTGAAATACTTGTTGTCGAAACAAATTCGTTTCCTACTTTTAATGATTTGAATTTTTCCATTTTTTTTATCTTGATTCATCAGGACAGAAAATTACTTCTGCACTAGATTTTGAATCGTCAGATATCAAATAATTCACGGCATCTGTAATTCTGGCATTGTTTGGTTCTTTACCGTCTACTGTTCCTGCTAATACTAGGAATACTCTGACATTTGATTTCAATACATCACTTAGTTCTTGGTTTACCGTTGTTGCAAATGGTCTTAGAGCGCCTCTGAATACCTCTACTTTTGCTCTTTCTCCGCCCCCTATCTTTTTACCATGTGGTAGGTCTGGACCAATTATTATGATACGTCCTTTTGCATCTTTGAAAAGTCTTGGATCATCTGAGCCATTAGGAACAAAAATACTCATTGCGTTTTGACTTACAGTAGCTGGAATGTTGATGAATTTCTCTGTCAATTCATCCCATTCGCTTCTAGATAATTCTGTTAATTTTGAAATTAGTGGAACTTTACCTGTTATGTGGATAAATATTTCAATATCTCCTTTTGATTTTGCAGTGTTGAACCATCTTGTAATTTCTTCATTATTTGAAAAATTAATTACATGTGAATGGAATTTATTTGATATTGAATCTTGAATTATTTTTGGGCATTTGTCTGAAATGAAACAAATTGCTTGACCTCCATTAGATTGAACATTTGTTGCAATCTCTTCAGCTTTCTTTGCATCTTCTTCATCTGTTACATCAATTGTCAATACTGCAATTTTTGATGAATAATCATATTGTTTTACAGTTTCTGGTACTGATGTGATATGTGATCTTACTGGATAGAAAACCCTGTCTCCTGGAATAATTTTTCCATTTAGAATTTTTGCTTGATCATCATCTGATAGTGTTAAAACTGTGGTTGCAACTTGATCTTGTGATAGGAATTGTTGATCTGCAATCATTGTTGAGGTATTTTTCTGAATTTTTTCTGCAATACTTTGAACTTTGTTTAGTAAATTTGTTAGTGTATCTTCTTGTTTTCCTAATTTTTCTGCAGCTGCTTTAATTCCACTCTTAATTGTATTATCGTCTTCTCCAAGCAATCCTAACAATTCATTGTTTGCAGCCTCTACTTCTGCAGGTTCTAAATCTTCAAATCCGCTAACTCTGAGAAATTCTGATGCTGCTTTTGGATAAACTGTTTTGTAAATTCTATCTGAATGAACTGGTCCTGGATTAGTTCCAATTGAAATTATTCCTTTTTCAGTTAATTCCCACGACATAGCTTCCACCAACCTATTTTTTGCACCTTGTGATGCTGTGTACGGGCCTCTGAATCTATATGGTCTCTGTTCTAATGGTCTTTCTTCAGCAAAGAATGTTGAAATTGTAATAATTTTTCCTCCCTCTTTCATAACTTTCAATGCTTGTACTGATGTCCAAAAAGTTCCTGTAAGGTGAATGTCGACTGTACTTCTAAAATCTTTTAATGATGCATGTGAGAAGCATGTTACTGGTCCTGAAACTCCTGCATTATTTACTATAATGTCTACACAAATGCCATCATTTTTTAATGAATCAAACATGTCTGTAACTGATTTTTCGTCACTAACATCTACTCCTGAAAATATTTTGACAAATCCTTTTGAATTTTTCTCATTAATTATTTTAGTTAGCATTTCTGATGTACTTTCAAGCGGCTCTTTTCTTCTGCCTAAAATGATGACACTTGCTCCATTTTCTATGAATTTTTTGGCGACCGTCATTCCTATGCCGGTTCCGCTACCTGTGATTAAAACAACTTTATCTTCAAACTTCAATCTGACAAAAATTTTGTTAGATTTCCAATATTAATTACTTGTCACTAGAGAATTATCTTTATTTGAGGGTAATCTTGAAGATAGCTAATGCATGATACAGAACCTGAAACATTTGTTATTCAATCAATGCCTGAAAAATTCTCAGATATGTTAAAAGAGATCGCAATAGATTCAACTCCAAAAGAAATTGCAACTGATGATGTTGAAAATGATGATTATTACAGTAGGGTGTTTTCACAAACAACTCGTATGGTTACAAACAAGGGCTGTTTAGATGTCATTGGAACAAACATTGATGTCATTCAGATAATACAGAAGGGGTAATCATGCAAGATCCAAATCCACTTCCATGGGGCGCACAGGACCGTTTCCAAGCTCACTTTATTGTTAAAAGACAAGCCGAAACGTCTCTAGACCTTACAGCACGAACTATTTTACAAACATCTGGACATTTTGGTACAAAAAAAGTTACCAAAGTTGAATGGCAAGGTGGACGAATTGCAGATACCTTAAATTCTGACTCTGTCTTAAACGAGCTTATAGCACAACAATCTGTAGATGATGCAACAATAACCGTTGACCCTACATCAAAAGGTGTTAGAATCTATGGAAAATGGAAAAATAGTTTTGAGTTCAAGATATCAAAAGCACAATTTGAAATATTTGATAAAATAGCTGGTCATATCAAAAGTTTCTAAGCTTTCCACCAATCAAGTGCAATATAGTCAACTTTTTCTTTTCCAAAAGGAATTGCTAAAATGAATTGTTTCTTAACGCTAGAAGCTAATCTTCCTGCTAATACGATGTCGGTTGATGTCATATTTTCATTTCTATTGTACACTTGAACTAAAAATGGAGCATGATCAATTCCTGGTCCTTTCTGGTAAACTGCAAAATCACATCCAAATTTTATACCTGGGTTTACGATGTACCCTTTATCTCTAAAATCCTTGTACACTTGAAATTTTTTTTCAAAATTATGATGTTGTTCTTGACAAATCTCAAACATTTTCTTTATTGTAAGTTTTTTCTTATTTTTATAAATTTGAATTTTTGATTTACTCATTAAATAATATCCTTCTATCAAATCTAAAATTAATGGAACGTTAATTTCATCTAATTTTGGTTTTGGAATTCCAATTGGTTTGCCATAATATCCTTGACTGAATAATTTTTTAGAATCGTCTAAATTCCATACAATCAAACGATTCTCTAGTAGTTCTGTCTTCAAAATTATAAACTCAATGCCAAAAGAATGAATGAATCTGAAACTTCTTGGCATTTATCTGCCATTTCTTCAATTCCTTCTATTGTATCTTTCATCAATAACATTTCACTTGTAGTAGAAATTTCAAGTGCTTTCAATACCATTTTTCTATATTTGATATCTATTTCTCTTTCTAGTTTTTGTGTATCTTGTGCTAATTCAATTGATTTTGCAGAATCTGAATTTAGACTTCTAATAATCTCATTTAATTTGTAAATTTCATCTACCACTAGTTCAATTAGCTCTGTTAGGTCTCCTTCTAATTTTGATGATTTTAGTGTGCTTGCTTTAATGTTTGATAATTTGAATGCAATTCCTGTGATATACCCTGCAATTTCATCCATGGTGTAAGCGGTATTTAGAAGGTTTTCACGGTTTAGAATTAAACCTCCAACATCTGCTACATCTCTGGTAATCTTTCTTCTCAAACTCTCGACTTCTTCTTCTAATGATGCAATTTGTTCTAATGCATCTTTAATTCCTGCTTTATCTTTTTTTACAATTAATTCTGGTAATTGTGATAGACTTCTTCCAGCATTCAATATCCTATTAATTTCGTCTTGTAAAACGGCAACTGCTTTTCGTTTTGCCTGTACTTCTAATTCCCCACTGTACATAACAAGTTACCATAACTTTCGTACTGAATATTAAGGCTTGGTTAAACGAATTTAACTTAATCCTGATTTACTGTCTTTTTTTGTCCTTTGTAGAGGGCTATAACTTCCTCATCTGTTGATGCATCTTCTGAATTTTTCTCCGTTCTAATTTTTCCTGTAAATTTTGGGAATCGTAATGCCAGCCCTGTATTCTCTTTTAGCATATTTAATGCTGTTTTATGAATTGGACTTTGTGTGATTTCTGATGCGACAATTTCTATAACTAATTCTGGTTCAAACCACACATCAGCTTCCATCTCGCTAACAATTCTTGGATTCTTTTTCAAAGTAACCTTGGGGGAAAGAATCTGATATAATTGATCTAAACTTTCATCTGTAAAACCTGTTCCAACTTTACAAATACTCGGAAAAATATCATCTTCATCATTGTATGTTGCTAGTAATAATGTTCCATATTTGCCGGTTCGCCGACCTTTTCCAAAAAATGCCCCAACTACTACTAAGTCAAGACTATCTCCTAATTCATTTTGATATTCTCTTTTCAGTTTTAACCAATTACTTCCTCTAATACCTGCTCGATATGTAGAATCTAGATGTTTTAGCATTAATCCTTCACATCCTGAATTAATTGAATTTTCTAAAACTTCTAGAACTTGTTCTTCACTTTCTATAATTGACATTGGAATAAGTCTGGCAAAGTCATCTTGTTTGATAATTTTTTCTAACAATTTTCTTCTTTCTTCATATTTCATTTCCATACAATTTTTTCCATCTGAAAATAATACATCAAAGAAATTAACTGTGATAGGATATTTTGATACGGCTTCGTCAATTTCATATTTTCTTCGTCTATGCATTAATTCTTGAAATGGCAAGAAATCTCCTGAATTTGAGTTCATTGCAACCACTTCTGCTTCCAAAATTGCATCATCTGAAATAATTAATTTTGAAATTTTTTCAACTATGTCTGGATAATATGATGTAATTATCTCTAAACTTCTAGAAAAAATTTCTATTTTGTCTTTCTGTTTATGAATTTGTGCTCGTTCTCCATCCAATTTGTATTCTGCAGCAAATTTTTCTTGAAATTTATTTACTGTTTCTTCTCCACTTTTAGTTCTATCAGCTAACATTGGTCTAATCGGACTAAATAATTTAATTTGAAATTTTTTTATCTGTTCTAGACCTTCAGTTGAAATTATTTCTGCAACTTTTCCTAAATCACTTGAAACGTTGTATGCATTTTCTATTATCTCTCGATTCTCTTTTTTTCCAGTAAATGCAATTGCCAGTGCATCCATAACTGTATTTTCTGCAATACCTAGGCGTAATGTACCGAGTAAAATCTTTAAAATAAATTTTGATTCTTGAGGTGTTGCATCATTTAACATGCTTGAAACATATTTCATTTTCATTTCTTGTGAACCTTTTCCTTCTAAATTTGAAATTTTGAATAATGTTTCGTAAACTTTCTCTAACGTGATTGTCTCTGATGCAAATGTTGTTTGAATTTTTTGATGTAAAATATTTTCTGCAGTTCGTCCTAAATCTCCTCCTTTGTTATAATCCTCTTCAATTTTTTTTAATGGTATGCCTGATGATTTTGACATGGCTCTCATCACAAGTTTTTCGGCTATGCCGAGTTCGACCCCTTCAAAATTAGGTCTTAATTTTCCTTGAATAAGGTATATGGCTTTTGAAATTACATCGTCAGGAATTTCTTGTATTAGTTTAACAAGAATGTCTGTTTTCTCAAGTCTTTTACTAGTTGCTTCCATTTTCTGAAATGCGTCTGAAATAATTGAAAATTTCATGTATCGTTTTAGTTTTGACGTTTTATTTGATTAACTTTTGTACTAAATGTATCTGAACATAACTTTTTTTCGATCTTTTTTAACATCTGATACTAGTGCAAAATTATTTAGTGGATATGCCTCTTTGTGTTGTTTCATAAAACTCCATGCTACGTCGTGATTTCTAAACTCGGTTCGTAATCCCGGCAAAACTGTTTCTTTTCCATCAATATCAAATGCTACTATTGTGTAATGTTTTGGTCTGTTATGTGGACGTGCTTTTAGGAACCATGCAACTGCAAACGCAAATGCTGTAACTATGATGAATCCTGCACCTATGTCTTTAAAGACTGGCCAAAAAATATCTGGAATTGTTTGTCCAAATAATTGAACTACGATATGTGAAAATGTCAATACCGCAGCAATCGTCATTGCAATTTTTGTGATAGTATGAGATAAGAATGAAAATTGAAATTCGTATCTTGAAATCATGTGTATACTATAACTACAATTGATTTAATCTTTACTTAGAATGTATGGGGATCTTTAGTCCGGATCTTCATAATTTTCTTTTCTTTCACTGGTATTTGTTTTTGAATCCATTGGGACCATTTTTTCTTTTACTACATCCATTCTATCTTTGTATCCTTCGGCATATTCTAATTCATCTGGAACAAGTGTTGCAGGATGGATAAATCCTTGACTTCTAATTGCAAGTGCCTTGATTGTTGCTTGTTCTCTTATGTAATCCCAATCTGGTGTTGAGAATCCATCAAATGGACCTGTAAACTTTCCATCATGCATGCTGAACACAAGTGATTCGACAATTGGAATACAGAAATTAATAGTTGCTGCGGAATTTAATTTCACAGGCATTAGTGGCATGTTATGACTTCCTCTTGTGTTTCCTGCTACATAATGTGGGTTGTTGAAAACACTTCCCGCTTCTTCAGTTGCTGGAAAATTCTTTTGTGTTCTGACTATGCATACTGGATCATCTTTTCCTACATACGTTCCTGCAATGTTATGTAGTCTATCAGTTGATGCATCCATAATTGGTTCATCATCTTTTGTAGTAATTGATGAAATGACATATCTTCCTGGATACATTAGTGCAGCTTCCAAAGTTGGTTTATCTTCCCAAAGTGAAAGTTTTGCAATTGTGGCTTCTTCTACATCCATGACATAAAATATCACACCTTTTGCTAGTGACTTGTTAACAATTAATCCTGTATTACTTAATGCGTCAACAAATAATCTGTACATTGGAAAATTAAAACAACCTGGTTCTGTTTTATCTGCTGCAAAAACTGTGAATGCCTCATTTGGTCTTTCTTCAAACTCTAATTCTGCAACTCCTGGTCCCATACCTTTTACATTTCCTGAAAAAGAATCTTTAAGCAAATCTTGACCTGCACCATAGAGTCCTTCTTTTTTTGCAACTGCAGTTCCGGCAACAAATGAGTCGTATGCTAATTTGTGAATTTTTTCATTATCCACGCCATGTGTATGGCTCATGACGATATGAACATCATCTCCACAATATCCGATATAATGATCAATTAGTAAATCTCCTGCAGATTTTACAGTATCTCTAACTGCTTGAATTAAATTTTCACTAGGTCGTGTATGTCCTCCAATACCGCCTACATCTGCTTTGATTACTGATACTGTAATTTTCATATTAACGATTTTTTCTTCTTCGATTTATACTATATGTTAAAATCACAAATTTACTATGATCTAAAAATTGCAAAAAACGATACTAAAAATTGCAAAAAATGAAAATGATTATAAAGCGGACTAGACAGAAATTTTCTATGGCAGACAAACCACACCTGAATATGATTATCACAGGACACATTGATAATGGCAAGTCCACAACAATGGGTCACTTTTTGATGGATCTTGGTGTAGTTGACCAAAGAACAATTGATGCTCATGCTGCTGAATCTGAGAAAACTGGAAAGGGTGATACTTTCAAGTATGCTTGGGTTATGGATAACATCAAAGACGAAAGGGAAAGAGGAATTACTATTGACCTTGCTTTCCAAAAATTCGAAACCCCAAAATTCAATTATACATTAATCGACGCTCCTGGACACAGAGACTTTATCAAAAATATGATTACCGGTGCTTCAGAAGCCGACTGTGCAGTTCTTGTACTATCTGCAAAACCTGGTGAAACTGATACCGCAATTGCACCTGGTGGACAAGCACGTGAACACGCTTTCTTACTAAAGACACTCGGTGTAGGTCAAATTATTGTTGCAATTAACAAAATGGATGATAGTGACTTTTCTGAAGATGCTTACAAAGCAGCCGTAGAGAAAGGTAAAGGATTAATCAAATCATGTGGTTACAAACCTGATGTGGTACCATTCATCCCAGTTTCTGGATGGAAAGGCGATAACTTAGTAAAAAAATCTGAGAACATGGCATGGTATTCCGGTAAAACACTTTTAGAAGCATTTGATGATTTCGTTGCTCCTGAAAAACCAACTGGTAAACCATTAAGACTTCCAATTCAAGATGTATACTCAATCACTGGTGTAGGAACCGTTCCTGTAGGACGTGTTGAAACCGGATTGATGAAACCAGGACAAAAAATCGTAGTAATGCCATCTGGTGCACAAGGTGAGATTAAATCTATTGAATCCCATCATGCAGAACTTCCAAGTGCTGAAGCAGGTGATAACATTGGTTTCAACTTGAGAGGAATTGAAAAGAAAGATATCAAACGTGGTGATGTATTGGGAACTCCAGACGCACCTCCAAACGTTGCAAAAGAATTCAAAGCACAAATTATAGTTATTCATCATCCAACTGCAATTGCACCAGGTTACACCCCTGTCATGCATGCTCATACCGCACAAGTTGCAGCAACCATCACCGAGTTTCTAGGAAAAATTAACCCACAAACTGGTGCAATGGATGAAGAAAATCCAAAGTTCCTAAAAGTTGGTGATTCTGCTATTGTTAAAATCAGACCTGTAAGACCAACACCAATTGAAACATTTAGTGAGTTCCCTGAAATGGGTAGATTTGCATTAAGAGACATGGGTGCAACAATTGCCGCCGGTGTCGTAAAAGAAATTACAGAAGCACACACACCTTAGAGATAGAGTCATTATGGCTCAAAATGCTCGCATTAAATTAACTAGTACCAGTCTTTTGAAACTTGGTGGTGTATGTGATGAAATTATGGGCATTGGTAAAAAAACCGGTGTTAAAGTAAAAGGTCCAACCCCACTTCCTGTCAAACGTCTTAATGTTGTTACCCGTAAATCTCCATGTGGAAGCGGAACTGAAACATATGAAAAATGGGAGATGAGAATGCACAGAAGAATTATTGATCTTAACGCAGATGATAAAGCAATCAGACAATTAATGCGTCTAAAAATCCCTGATGACGTCTACATTGAGTTATCTCTAAAATAACTTAGCCTTTTATTATGGAACTCGTGATTAGCAACTATGTCTGAAGAGAATTTAGAAGAACTAGTTTCTGAAGAAAAATTTAATGTATTTTACAAATGTATGAGATGTGGTCATGAAACCGCTTTAGAAGAATTAGCAAGACTACCTGAAATCAAATGTATTTGTGGCTTTAGAGTATTTACAAAGAAAAGACCTGGTCTTGTTAGAAACGTAAAAGCAATCTAGACTCTGTCTTTTTTATAACTGTGCTTTCTTTGCAAATGTGTTCTCATATCTTCCATATTTGAGAAATTTTCTCCACATTCTTTACAGTCGTATGGTAAATCTTTGTAGTGTGTAATTTGTAGATGTTGCATTAACTTTTCTTGATTCTTAAATTTTAGATCACATTTATCACATGGAATTTTTTCAAAAAATTTCATTTTAGCTATTCTTTGCTTTCTGTTCATCCCAGCATCTTCGGCATAATTGACCTTTGACCTTCCACTCTGGTTTTGGGTTATATCTGATGAATCCCATTTTTTTATTACATAATACGCAAAATTCTTTTTTTGTTTTAAAATCACCTTCTTTGTTATCAAAACACGTCTTGCAAAGTAATCCTTTCATGTCCCATTGCCATCTTGGTTCCCACAAATCTGTAATCTTTTTCTGTGTTCCACATGTTGCACATTTAGATTTAATGTTTGAATCATAAGATTCTTGCATTTTATCCATGTAACAATCTCCACAAAGTGGTGATTCCACATACCATTCTTTTTTTGCCTTATGCTTGTGCTTTGTTTCCTTTTTACAAACCGTACAAATTGCTGGTTTTTTATCAAATAATCCCATAATGAATGGTGAAATAAGGATCTAATAAATTATAAAATTAGAAAAAGAATTTTTTGATTTAGAGTTCTGATAGTAGTTTCTCTAAACCTTGACTAGAGTTTAACATGCCTTTCTTCTTGGCAATTTCTTCGATCTTTTTGAATTGCTCGTTAGTAAAGCAAACTGGCATTGAACGTTTATCCATATTCAGACCATTTCTCTTTTTGTTTTAAACCTTGCTTTATTTTTTAAATTATGTTATATTATCTCAATGTGATATTATAACATGGCAAAAATGCGTCAGATCTTAATTATTGGAAATAATGATAATGGCTGTACTCCAGAGATTGAAAAAATTGCATATGATGCAGGAAAACATGTGGCAGAATCAAACTCTGTTTTGATCACTGGTGGTCTTGGCGGAGTAATGAAGGCCGCATCTCATGGCGCAAAAGATAGTGGTGGGCTGACAATTGGAATTATCCCTCAAGATGATTCATCGTTAGCAAATGAATATTGTGATATTGTAATTCCTTCTGGAATGGGTCTATCTAGAGATTTTCTTAATGCCTTATCTGCAGATGGTGTAATTGTTGTAGGTGGTGGTTCTGGAACCTTATCTGAAATTTGTGCTGCATACATGTACAAAAAACCAATTGCTACTATCAAAAATTCTGGTGGAATGGCCACAAAATATGCTGATCAATATTTAGATCATAGAGAAAATGTAAAAATCATTGGCTTTGATTCTCCAAAAGATGCAGTTGATTATATTTTAGAACAAATTAAATCATAGATTCTAAAAGTGGATCTGGTTTGTAAAACTCTCCGTGCTCTTCTGCAAGTTTGTTTAACTCATCTACAATATTCTTGATACCAATTTCTTTTGCGGTTTCAAATAGTGGTTTTTTCAATCCTAATCCAAGATTACATGCTTTTTCAATCTCTTCTATATCGCTTGCGCCGTTTGTAATCAGCCAAGCTGCATTGTTTAGAATATTTGCAACCAGTTGTATTGGATTGCATTTCTCTGCTAATTCTTCAGATAATGCTACTCTTTCATATTTATCATCTGAGTATTTGTAATAACCTTCTCCTGATTTTTGACCTAATTTTTTTTCATCAAACATTTTTTCTACTGTTTTATGTGGATTGATTACTTTTTTATCTCGTAAATACATCTCAACTGTTGCTTTATGCATAACATCCATTCCTGTAAAGTCTGCTAATTCAAAAATTCCCATTGGAAAACCTAGTTTGAATTTCACTGCAGAATCTATCTCTTCTAAAGTTGCGTTAGTTCTATCTTGTAGATAACA
>JABGTD010000075.1 GCA_018647405.1 Nitrososphaerota archaeon
AGCTCGAACACGAAGACATTATTGTAACAAATGTAATCTAAAACGTCCTCAATGTATCTGTAAAAAACAGTAAACAAGATTATTGATCCAAAATCTCTAAAATTGTATTATTAATTTTTTATGTATGGCAAATTAACCTAATTCCATACTAACACGTAGGATAAGACAATTTCACTAATTTTGCAAAAGGACATTCTACGGATAACAAATGTCCACATTAAAAATAATTTCTTTATCTATGATAAAATTCTACGTTCTGTATGGTTGAAGTCAAAGCAAAGAAAAAAGGGAATCAATCAAGATCTGAATACAAAGCAAAGAAAAAAAAACATCCATCAAGAGCGAATAAAACAAAGAGTAATCAGATCAGAGAAAGATATGAAGCCAAAGCAAAAGCAAAAGCAGAACAAAAAACACGCGCACAACAATCTCGAGCTTCTCGAAGAAGTGGAAAAAGTATGAAAACTGAAGGAAAAGTTACAAAATCAACTTCAAAAGCAAAAGAAGCTAGATCCTCAAAGAAAATTGCTACAATAAAAAAGAGAACTAGAAGCTAAGACCTACTCGCTAATTCCTTCAAAAGTAATTTCTGATCCAAAAACAGTGAAATTCTATAATCAGACTTCTAATATATCACGAATTAATCTAAACTCATTTGAGATATTGCAGGTAAAGTAAAAAAATATTCATCTTCAAACTCAAAATCAGTTTCACCTTTTTCTCTTAATGAATCAAAGTAATTACTACAATCCGAATGAAATTGTAAATTGGCATTATTTTGACCTGACATACATACCGATCTAAAACAATTCTTTTGTTTGGCTTTGTGAGAATAATTTGTTAAACAATGTAGATTGTTTTACGCATTAAAAGAATACATAATAGAACCAAGCCTAAATTGCAATTATGAGTGATTTACAAAAATCTGAATCAGAGTTTATTATTAATGAACAAAAGACTCCTGATTTGGAGTTCCTGAAATTCTTTGACCCTACAACAATGAGTATTCATCTTAAAGAAAATCAAAAACCTCTTGGCAAGAAAGGAATGCCTGGAAGTTTCGAGTTAGTGGAACTTGATACAAAAACGTTGGACCGTGATTATCTTGAAATTATTACAAATCAAATTTTATCTGCAATAGATGATGAAACTCTTGGAAATACCGAAATCTCAAAACCAGGTGCGTTGGTAATCCAGTATAGGGATTATAGAATTGCAATAACAAGACCTCCATTTTCTGAACTTTTAGAAATCACAATAGTTCATCCAATTAAACAAATGTCATTAGAGGATTACCACCTATCTGAAAAATTAATGTCTAGATTAGAACAACAAGCCGAAGGAATTCTCATCTCTGGTGCCCCTGGTTCTGGAAAAAGTACACTCGCATCTGGAATTGCAAACTTCTTTAATCAATCTGGAAAAATTGTTAAAACATTTGAATCTCCACGTGATTTACAAGTTGATCCTGGAGTAACTCAGTACACTAGATTAGATGGAAGTTTTGAAAACTCTGCAGACATCTTGTTACTTGTTAGACCTGATTATACGATATTTGATGAAGTTAGACGAAGAGAAGATTTTAGAATTTTCAGTGATCTTAGATTGACAGGTGTTGGCATGGTTGGAGTTGTTCATGCAAATACGCCAATTGATGCAATTCAAAGATTCATTGGAAAAATTGAACTTGGAATTATTCCAAATGTGCTTGATACTGTAATTTATGTAAAAAATGGTGGAATTTCAAAAGTTTACCAACTTGCACTAAAAGTAAAGGTTCCCTCTGGAATGGTTGAACAGGATTTAGCACGACCTGTAATTGAGATATCTGATTTTGAAACAAACACTTTGGAATATGAAATTTACACCTTTGGTGAGGAAAACATCATAATTCCTGTTGATGAAAATGGTTCACAAAAAACCGGAATTGAACATTTAGCAGAAGAAAAAATTCTAGACAGATTGTATAGATTTGATTCTCACCCTAAAGTTGAATTTCTTAGTCCTGGTAGGATCAAGATTTTTGTTTCAAAAGATTCGATTCCTGCATTGATTGGAAAAGCAGGAAAAACTATTCAAGAATTAGAAAAATCTCTTGGCTTACACATTGATGTTGAAGAACACGTAACACAACAAGATCTTCCATCTCAATCTTTATCATATGATTATGGTGAGTCTGGAACTGCTCTAATATTTGAGGTAGATAGACAGTATACTGGAAATGTGGCAAGCTTTGTGGTAAATGATGAATTTCTATTTTCATCTAGAATAGGAAAAAAAGGTAAAATCAAAATTTTGAAGCGTTCTACTGAGGGCAAGCGTTTTTCTAGATTTGTCAATCATGATGATAATCTGGAAATATTTCTAAAAAGAGACTAGAATCTCAGTACCGTGAAGTATTTACAAAAAATTTCAAATACTAGTTATTCTGTAGTATGATATGTGTGGAGACCCAATGCTAGATTTACTATTCTACGCTGCTCCATTTGCGATATTGGGTGCAGGGGGACTGTTTTTCTTAAAAGGTAGTCGTAAAAAGATAGAAGAAATTTTCAGATAAATCTATTAGAATTCATTAAAACTATTAACCACTTTTGGATTTGCTTTGAAAAATGTCACAAATTTTCTAATCTGTCTAATTGTTTTTGGATTTAGATGATGTTCAATTCCTTCTGCATCTTGATTTGCAATTTCTTTACCAATTCCTAAAATCTCAAAAAACTCTAGTAAAATTCCGTGTTTTTGTTTTATCATATCTGCAATTTTTTGACCTTTTTCTGTTAAATTAATTCCATAATATTTTTCATATTCCAAATATCCTTCTGCATCCAGTTTCTTGAGCATCTTTGTTACACTCGGCGCACTAACATTCATGTATCTTGAAATATCTAGTGTTGCAGCATATCCTTTCATATCTACTAATTCTGAAATGACCTCTAGATAATCTTCGACTCTTGAAGAAATTGTTTTTTCAGATTCATGTGCTGCTTTAATCGACTCTAATCTACGTGAAGTCTTGTTTTTCATTATGGCGATAAGAATTTCCTTTTATATAAATTGGAAATTATTGTGACAAAATCTTGACTTGAATGTAGCGGATTTTGATCACTGACTGTTAACTATATTTTCTAAAACATCAATAATGGCTGATTTACTCAAGGAAAAAATCGAAAGATTACGAATAATGAAGGAATCAGCTTCTAGACGTTCCAATTTGTATAATGACATGGGAAAATTGGATGATAAGAAAACCTCGCAATCTCTAGGTGCATTAAATCGTGCATCTGCTCCTGGCAGAAAAATGCAAAAACTAGGATTTCTGATGTTATGGATTCCTGAACCTACGGGTGTAACCGTTGCAGTCGGGGCTCCAATGATATTGGCAGGTAGATATTTGGATAAAAAATACAACGGTTCTACCTTGAAAGACATTGGTCATAGTACGCATGAAACAATATCCTCGATTAATCAATTCAAAGCATCATTGTAATTGCTTTAGTTTTTATTTTATCTGATATAAGATAAGATATGCCAACACGTCTTCAGGTTTTGATCCCGATTGGGGTTGCTGCTGTAATAGTTGGTGTTGCGGGAATGATATCACTTCCTTCTGAGGTTAAACTCGACGCAAATTCAAACTTCTTAATGGGTGTTGTACAATTAGATGATGAAATTATTCAGGTATACATTGCAGATAATGATCCGCGTAGAATGCGCGGTTTGATGTGGGAGACTCAGAGTTTCCTTGCTGATGACAAAGGAATGTTATTTGTATTCAACGAACCTGGTAATAGATCCATGTGGATGAAAAATATGCAATTCCATCTTGATATTATTTGGTTTAATGAAACCGGTGCCGTAGTTGCAATTGAAAAAAATGTTCCTCCATGCATAACTCCTGTTGAAGTAATGAGTTGTAAATCACATGGTGTTTCTGCTGACAATGCACAGTATGTTCTTGAAATGACATCTGGATATGTCGATGAACATTCTATAACTGAAACCTCACAATTAGAGTTAATCTCGATTTAGATGAATCTATTTTATCAAAGAACGTATCTTGTCTTAGGAATGTTTTTTGTATTTGTTGGAGCATATTCTGCATATGATGCTGGAACTAGTTATCAAACTTCTACCACTATAACCGTCATTGTTGTAAGTATTGGATTTATTCTGGGTGGAATTTATCTTCTTATTGCATATTTGAAAAACCGAAAGATCTTAAAACGGGTAAATTAAATTGTATAATATGACTGATTTTAAAAAAATTGCAGCTGATGGTTTTGAAATTAACGCAAAATCTCTCGATGCAAATCCTGATGATGCAGCTGCACGTTCTTACATGCTGGGAATAATGATGGCAAAGCATCTAGATGAAGAACATGTGAAACGTGCAAAAAGATACGTAATTGATTAAATGAAAATTCTCCTATTATTGCTAATTTTTGTAGTCTGCGTTACCATTGGTTCTAGCTATGCATACGCATTAGAATACACCTATCCTACTATCAATCAAAGACTAACTGAAATTCCAACATATTGTGCTGTTGAATCAATAACTGACAAAATAGAATCCTCTGAAATGGATGAAATGTTGGCTAAATCCGAACTTGCTGTTAATGCATGGAGAGAAAAATTACAAAAATCTGAGATAACAAACAAGGAATTCTGGGATTTAAAATTTAAGAAAATTGGAAAAAATGAATCTGTAACTGATGATTGTACAATTACCATACTGTTTAGAGATGATCCTGAATTCTCTGGTTCACTACTTAGCAAAACACTGGGGGCTTTCATGAGAAATTCTATTTACATCTACTATGAAAACCAAGAATCAATTTATGGTGATAAATGGATGGATGGAATTTTAAAAACCATAATCCATGAAATGGGTCATACATTTGGTCTTGGTCATTATACTACTGATGACAATGATTACAATCGAAAAGTTGCAACACGTGATGAATCTCCTCCTTCGATAATGTTTGCTCCTGCACACATTAATCCTGATATAAGAAAGATTACTGATATTGATGTCCAAAAAGTCCGTTTAATTTATGGAAGTTATGGTTTTCATGCATTCTCTGAACAACGACCTAGTGAAATTATAATTGAAAATCCACTTTTACCATTAGATCCTACATATCCTTTTGAATTCACTGAAATCTCTAAAAATAACATAAAGTTATTTCGTCATCAAGATTCACTGATGACCATTTCTGGTCAGATAACCAATACCGTGTACATGTCTGGACATCCTGTATTTTTATTAATTACAAATCCTGATTTGTCAACTCAAGTTTTAAAAGTAAAACCAACTCGCGATGGATTTTTTGAAACATATCTAAATTTTAATTACAAATCACTTCCAGGAAAATATTCAATTGAATTTGCATACATTGATAAAATTGATCAAAGCAAAAATATAACATTCGATGTAGAGCAAACTGATATTCCGTTACCTCCAAAATCTGAAAATCTAAATGTTATTCAGGTGAGTAATACTGCTGATCAATTCTTTGAAATGGGTTTGTATGGTGATGCCATAAAAAATTACAAAGTAGTCATGAAAAATGTAGATAAAATCCAAGAACCATTATATCTAAACGCGTTAAATAAAATTGGTCTTGCGCTAATAGAGTTAAAAAACTATGAGAAATCATTATCATATTTTGAGCAGGTGTATGAAATCAATCCTGCTTATCCAAATATTAAACAAAATCTTAAAACTTCTAAATCATTAATTGAGGCTAACGACAAAGTGGTTATTGTTGATTCAATTATTCCACTTCCTGGTTGGATTAAATCAAATGCTGGTTGGTGGATAAACGATCAATCCACTGATCAATCTCTATTTGATGCATTTGAATACATGCAAAACAAAGGATTGATTGGAAGTTATGAATTTTCTAATTATTCTCAATCACACATTCCAAATTGGCTTATAGATATTGTAACATGGTGGATTGATGAAAAATTATCTGATGAAGAATTTCTCAAAACTATTGATTATCTATTAAAGCAAGGAATAATTATAATTTAAAAAAAATACTGTGATTAATTTTCACAATTATTGAGCTGCTTGTTTTTGTCCTAAAAGTGACAAAAGTGGCATTGCATCCCATTGATACATGTATGATGAAAGAAATGATTTGCATGCGTCATTGTATGTGTTGAAGAAACCTTCTGCTGTAGATTGATCTCCTTCAATTACTGACATTGCGGTTTTATTATCGTCAAATGATCCGCTCCAAATCATGTTTCCTTTTGCATTCCAGTCGTCAATGATTGTAGCAATTTTGTCTGCGGCTTGTGCAACATCTTGTTCTTTTGCATCTTCTTTGAAGACGCTAACTAAAACATATGGTTTTTTGTCTGCCATTATGTGATTACCACTATGACGATATTAAAATTCAATGTACTTTTCAAACATTTGTTCTATTAAGATGGAAAGCGCCGTTAGCAATATTCCAGTAGTTGACGACATGTATTCTGGTTTTTAGATCAAAGCATACGATGCTGTGTCACTAACGGCATATACAGATTATTCCTGTTCAATAATTAAAACTAGTTTTGAATTTACAAACTTATTCCTAATTTTAAGAATAGAGTTCAATTAGTTAATCTGATTCTAAATTATTAGAATATGAAATAAGAATTGAGTGTTAGTTTAATTAGCTTTAACTAAGTGAAATTTTTATGTCTAACACAAAAATTGCAGGAATTGCCATTGGTACACTTGCCATTGGTATTGCAATAGGATTTATCATACCAACTGATTCTGGAATTGAACAAACTGCACCAGTACCTATGATGCAGACTGAATCAGTAGATTATGGTACTGACAAAATAACAATTGGATTCATTCCTTCTGAGAAAGCAGATGAACTCACGCCAAAAGCTGAATCACTTGCACGCTTCTTGAAATCTGAATTTGATGGTAAAGTCGAAGTTGATGTTGTCGTTCCATCTAACTATGAAACGATAATTGAAGGATTGAGATTTGGACATATCCATGCGGCATTTATGGATACAGGACCTGGCTGGATTGCACACGACAGAGCAAACGCTGAAGTTGTAATGGCTGAAGTAAAGAAAGGCAAAGTCGGATACTATGCAACCGTTTGGCAGAGAGCTGACTCAAACTATTCATCTATTGACGAAGCAGTTGGAAACAAAGTTGCATTTACTAGCATTACTGGTTCATCTGGATTCATCAGACCAATCGGAACTCTCGTCGATCGTGGATTAATCGATGTCGAAGGTGACGATATAGTTGCATTGAAACAAGCATTGGATAACTCCTTTGAGTATCATGCATTTGGTGGTGGATACAAAGCAGCCCTAGAATTGCTTTTGAATGGTTCTGTTGAAATGGCATTTGGCTCTGATATAGCACCAGAAAAATATCTAACACCTGACCAACAAGCACAACTCAAAAAAGTTGACACACTTGGATTAGTTCCATCTCACGTGTTTGTAGTTTCTAATGATTTATCATCTGAGACAAAACAACACTTGGTAAATTCAATGGTCAAACTAAATCACCAAGATAACAACCAAATCCTCAAAGATGTCTATGGCGCTGATGCATTGTTACCAACAACTGCTGAAATGCATATAGGAAACTTTGGACAATATCTTGATTTGTTGCCTGGAATTGAACACGCAACATTTGAAAAGAAAAACTACGACGCTCCAAAATAATAATTTTCCTTTTTTTATTATTAAATAATCTTTCACGCACAAATCTTCATTCTAGATTTATAGAATGAGGAGTGATTTCATCTAGATTTATTGCTTAGATCTAAATGACAAATCTTGATCGTTATGGTTACAATAAACACTGCATCTTTTTCATCCATTGCAACTTTGTCGGTTATCCAAATGAGAAATGTATCTGCCTCTTACGACTCGAAAAGTTTTGTTTTGAAAAATGTATCAATGAATGTTAAACGAGGTAGTAATTATGCAATTGTTGGAGCTTCTGGTTCGGGTAAATCAACATTATTAAAATTGATGAACGGAATGATGATTCCAAGCGATGGTGTCGTACTGTATAATTATCAAAAACCTGATCTTAAAAATAAACAATATCGAAAATCAATTTCAAAAATTGGGTATATTCCACAAACATTAGGTCTGGTAAAGAATTCTAGTGTGTTAGATAATGTGATGATTGGTGGGTTACCAAGATTAAATTCTATTAACTCATTTTTTAAAAATTTCCCAAAAGAAGAACTTCAACATGCACATGATGTCTTAAAATTAGTGGGATTGGATGAAAAATCTAATCGTAAGGTACACATGCTTAGTGGTGGTGAAAAACGTCGTGTTGCTATTGCTCGTGCATTAATGCAAAAACCAGATATCTTATTGGCAGATGAAATTGTTTCAGAATTAGATGCTGTAACTGCTAGAGAAATAATGGATGTAATTAGAGATGCACAAAAAAAATTCAATCTAACTGCTATAATGATACATCATGACATGAATTTGGCTTTAGAATATGCGAATAGAGTTGCGGTAATCAAAGAGGGTGATAAAGTGCTTGAAATTGGTGTTGAGGGTGATAAAATAATTGATTTTCAAACTGGTGATATGTCCCAAAAAGAAATCTTGGAGATGTACAATGAATCCTAAAAATAATCTCCTAATTGGTGCAGTAATTGCCATTGTTGTTGTGATGTCTTATGATGTTGGAGTTGATCCTATTGCATTTGCTGAAGGTTTACCAAATTTAGGAATTGTTCTAAAAGAGATGACTGAATTTGAATCTGAACATTGGGGAACTGCATTTTGGGCAATGCTTGAAACAATTGAGATGGCATTTATCGGTACCATTCTTGGTGTTGTGATTTCTTTACCATTGAGTATCTTTGCAGCAAGAAATATTTCTAGCAAATATGTATATGCTCCATTACGCGCTTTATTGGCTGCAACTAGAACCTTCCCTTCTATTCTTTGGGCTATTCTTTTTGTCATTGTAGTTGGTCTTGGACCTTTTGCCGGTATTCTTGCTATTACATTATACACTATTGGGTTCATTAGTAAATTACAATACGAATCAATTGAGGCAATTGATTATGATCCTGTGGAGGCCACTACTGCTATAGGTTTATCAAAACTCCAACTGATTCGTTATGTAATAATTCCTGAATCTGCACCACATCTTCTAAGCCAAATCTTATACATGTTTGATTATAATGTAAGACAAACTAGCATACTTGGAATTGTAGGTGCAGGTGGAATTGGTTTCTATATTATAAATTACATCAAGTTCTTTGAATATGGAAAAGCAGCAGTTTTCATGTTGGTTGTTTTAATCACTGTTCTTATCATTGATTGGGTAAGTGTAAAAATCCGTGACAAATACATAATGAAGGCACAACACGGTCAACAAGTTAAAGTTAAAACAAATTAACATGATAATGACGGGAAATTCCCATCATCACGCAATGTAAATCGTGTCTGTAAAAACGACAAGATCAATTTGCTTCAAGAATAAATATAATACGCCAGATTTTTTAATCCTAAAAACAATATAGAACATGGATTCGTGTAGTCTGGATGCAATATTACTTCCATCAATGTTTGCAATAAAGAATAAAATTATTGGAACACCTTGTTATGAAGATCCATCTTGTATTGGATATACGATTGTTGTATCCCTGGGATTGGCATATGTTGTATATCGTGTTTTAACAAGAAATATGAGCAAAAAAGGACGACGAGAGGCTCTTTTCAAGTTTTTTTTCAGAGACGCCAAAAATTAAATACACACAAGATGGATGTCATTCATGCCTGAGTTTATCGAAGAAGAGACTGGAAGACGACTATACCATGAAAATGAAACTACTTTAGACATTGAAAAGGAAATAGCAAAAAAATTTGTTCCAAAAAAAGGTGAGGTAACATCAAGTTACATGCATCGTGATATGGATGAAGAAGAACCATTTGATGTGGATCGTGCTATAGATGTAGAAGGTGCTCCAGTTTTACAAGAAAAATCAAAATTATCTCTTTTTGATGTAGAGTACAAACTTGCCGGTATGAATGTAGTTCCCGTTGACAAAAATACAGGTAAACCTCTTGATGAAAAACAAGTTGAAACCTTACGAAAACAATTAATGAAAAATTGGCAATTTGTGGATGAGGATGAAGATGAGTAGCGTTTGTGAAGATTTAGAAGTAATTCAACAGCAAATGCTTGCAAATGTTATTGCAAAAATGAGACGAGAATCTAAATCTAAAAAAGAAAAATTAATCGCTGTTCAGTAATACTTTGCTTTTTATTAGAGAAACGATCTATGCAATTTAGTGGGGGGCAACTCTGCTTAAAATCCAATACGCGTTAACTCCTGCGTAAACGGCAGATGCCACTCTGTCCTCACTATAATTATTATACTCAGTGTTCTTAGATTCACTATGGAAGACTCCGTCTATGACCCGCGATGTAAAGAAATTCAACATCATACTGGTGTTAGATTTGCAGCAATCATTAATCATGATGGTGAAAAAATTGCTGGAGGTTTCACAGAAGGTGTCACCCCGTATGAAGGAGATGAAACAAAGTTACATGACTTTTATAAATTTGCATTAACCGTCTCATTAAGAACTGATGAATTAAATAATTCACTTGGTGCATTAAATTACATTGCATCAAGACGTGACAAGGTAATTTTAATCAGTTTTCCTTTTCCAGTTACAACAAACATACTTTTGATATCTGCTGAACCTGGCCTTGATATTGAAAAATTGGCTGAAAATGTAGTTAAAATTTTTTCAGATGATTCATCTGGATTTACAAAGACGCTTGCTGATGACTAGTTGCTTTTCTTAACTACGTGGATTAATTCTTTTAATTGCCTTCTTTGTTTTGGAGGTCTTTTCTTAATTGGATATCCGACACACAGTAATGATGTAGGTCTGAGTTCTGTTCCTATGATTTCTTTTACTCTTTCTTCATCAAACATACCTATCCAAATACTGCTTAATCCTAATGCAGATGCGGCTAATTGAGAATATGCCGCAGCAAGGGTTGCATCCTGCATTGAAAATTTCATTATAACTTTTGCAGGAAAGTCTAATTTTACCCTAGATGGGTTCATACAAAATACTAGTACTAGTGGAGTATTGACATAGGGTTGTTTGTTTGCTGCTTTGACTAATTCCTCTTTAGTATATTTATCACTAATGTAAAAAATCTCAAATCCTTGAAAATTACCTGCTGTTGGTGCAGCGTCTGCAGCCGCTAAAATTTTATCAATTTTCCATTTTTCTACCGGATTTTTAGAAAATTTTCTAGTTGATCTTCGAGTTGCCATAACCTTGAAAATATCTGTATTTAGCTTTTTCTCTATTTTTTTATTTAGAATATTTGTCATTAATCCTAGTCTAATCGATAAATCCTTGTCTGATTCTTCCTTTGGCACATATCCTTTGGGCCATGTACGTTTAGTGTCTATTTTTTTATCCATAAGTCTTCTTTAATCATTGAGATAATAAATTTCCCTATCTCTTGGAATTTGATACAAAACTTTCTGTTGCTTTTTTCATATTTTTTACGTCTGACATTGAATGTGCATCTGAAAATGCTCCCAATTTACCTGGTAAGAAGAATATCCCATTTCTTGCCATCATCTCAAAATGATAATTGAATAGTTTAGTAGAATCACATTTTGCTGCATCTGCAGCATTGTTAATTTCGGTCATTCCATTTCTTGGAAAATGTGTCATAAATAATGAGCCTTTTCCTGTAATTATCACCTCCCCTGAAAAGATCTTTTTTAACATCTTTGTTGTCTCATTTCCTAATCTATCTAATTTTTTATAAAGTGTAATTTTCTTATTTTTCAAAATTCCAAGTGTTGTATCTCCTGCTATCATTGATAATGGATTTGCAGAAAATGTACCTCCTCCAATATACGTTCTACTTTTTTTAGAATTTACAGAGGTGTTTGCATGCTCCATAATTTCATCTTTTCCACAAATCACTCCGATTGGAAATCCTCCTCCAACAATTTTTCCAAGTGTGACAATATCTGGGTCAAGTTTCATGGTTGGATAAATACATCCGTATCTAAATCTAAATCCGGTTACAATTTCATCTAGCATAAATAATGAATTATTTGTTTTTACCATCTCTTGTAATCCTTGCAGGTATTCTTTTGTTGCAGGAATTGCGCCTCCCCCGCCTAATACTGGTTCAACTAAAACACCTGCCAAATCCTTTTTCACTGACTTTAAAATTCTTAATGACTCTTCCAAATTGTTCAATGGCAATGATACAATATGTTCCTCATCTGTCAACCCTTGACTTTCAGAAACATCAAATGGCCAGTTTACTGTTTTAAGTAAATCAGTTGTATACCCATGCCATCCTCCATCAATTTTCGCAATAATTTTTTTACCTGTCATTGCACGAGCTAATCTAACTGAATACATTGTAGCCTCGGTACCTGTTGATGCATAGCGAATTTTTTCTGCTACTGGAACTGCTTTAGAAATTTTTTCAGAAAGTAATATTGCATTTTCATTTGATGTTCCATGCATCCATCCCTTTTTCAATTGAGCAGCAGCCTTTTTCTGAACTTGTTTTTGTGCATGTCCTAAAATTAAACTCCAATGACCCATCCAATAATCTACATATTTGTTGGAATCTACATCTTTGAGAAATTTACCTTCTGCAGATTTTGTAATAAATGGATATGGCTCAAAAAATCTAATATTGTGATGGACACCATTGATATGAACTTTTTTTGCTTTGGCAAATAGTTTACGCGATTCCCCAGTTTTTTCTCTGTAAATCTTCTGTATGCTGGTCATATCTTACCTATTTTCTTTCCTTTCATTATATTACTGATCGCCAAAAATGACTATTGACGCCTATATTTTGAATGGTTTATAATGCCTTCCGCAACTCAAATTTTCGCATACGTAACGCTTTGGCGGCGCCTTTGATGAAGTATGGCAAGATGCCATTTTGTGATTTAGAGGCCTCCAGTTACGCATACAAAATGAGGATCTGATCAAAAGATCAAATCTGAGATGTGAAGATTATGTGCATTCCGTTAATTCCAATAATAGAAATTAGTTGTGCAAAAAATGTACTTTGAAAATAAAATAATATAGAATCCGTTTGATCCTGACGGACCTGACTGCTATCAGATTGA
>JABGTD010000017.1 GCA_018647405.1 Nitrososphaerota archaeon
AAGTGTTGCTGAAGCTTCAACCTTTGAAGCATGGGATCAAATCAAAGCAATGGAAAATCACTTGAAGAAATATCCAAAGTGTAAAATGATTAGGAGCGTATTAGATTGATAACTAAAACAATACAAAATAATCAAATCAGATTGAGAGTATTTGAGGATATGAAAGAGTTTCAGAAACAAATCGAATTATTAGAAATTAAAAGAAAGTTTCAGAAAGTCAATTCATGCATTCGATACAAGCATAGTTTTAGGCGTGAAAAAATCATAAAATTGGCCAATATGGGCAAAACTCAGAAAGAAATAGCTGAAAAAATGAATTGTTCATATTCCACAGTAAAGCGAGAAATCAAGGCAATACGTGAGGGTTTGGCATAATGGTGGATTATACAATATCAAAGAGTGTTAGACTAACTCACAAACAACTTGAACATATTGATGAAATCGTAAAGGAAAAGGGGTTCAAGGATAGTTCTGATTTAATTCGTCAAGCTGTATTCTTTTATATTCATTTCCTGGAATATGATTTCAAATATCCTAGTGAAGAGTTTGAAGAGTTTAGAAAACAATATGATCCTTTGTTAAAACTTCAAAAGGATTTGAACGGTTATCAAACAATCACTGATGAATATTCGTTAGAAACACTTGAACCAATATTTTATGCAATATCATTAACAATCAAAAGTAAGAAAGAAAATTTGATTAAACAAACAAGAGTTAATGAAAGGATTAGAAGAAACCATGGGGTATTTCAACCAAAAGTAGGTTATGTCTTAGTAAATGAAGAGGGTATTGAGTACTATCGACCTATGAGTGAGCATGATCATAGATATGACGAATTATCTAAAGAAGTCAAAGAGACACTAAGAATTGACATTCAAGAAAGTCAAAGAGTACTAGATGAAGCAGCTAAGAAGGAAGAAGGAAGAAAACAAGAAGTATGGGAGGAGCTGTGCAAGCAAATTGATAACAGATAGTAGTAGTAGAGTACGTAAACGTACGTATGTATGTAGTACGTATGTGTACAAATTATATCATTAGTACTTTCAAACACAAGAACTTCTATCTATCAAAATACCATACAATCAAAGAATACTTTCCCTTCTATTCAAAAGATAAGTGATTGTCTTATCGCTTAATGGATAATTCTTGAAAAATAGGCACGAAAATGCTTATCTGAATTGTATTCATGATCTTTTGTTATGGGATTGTTTGGTAGAAAAAAGTATGATGAAGATGGATATGATAAGGACGGATATGATAAAGATGGTTTCAAAAAAGATGGAGAAATGGACTCCGTGGATGATTTGAGTAAGTATAGAAAATATGAGAATGGTTACGATGTATTAGGATTTGACAATGAAGGTAGTCATAAAATAACTAGAACCAAGTTTGATGAAGATGGTTATGATAGAGATGGATGGAACATTTCTGGTATTGATAAAAATGGAATGGATAGAAGTCATTATGAAAAGAAGAGATTAGATGTTAAAGAGAAAGAAGAAGAGAAAAGGAGAAAAGCCGAATTATGGGAAACTAAAGCAAAGGAATTTGCACATTATCAAGAGGAAGAAAAATGGGAAGATGCAATCAAATGTGCAAATATACTATTAGAACAAACTCCTGACCGTGAAGACATAATGGGACAGAAGGCTTGGTGTTATTACAATCTGGGTCTTCATGAAGAAGCTCTGAAAATTTATGAAAAATGCAAAACGGATGAAACAGCATTAAATGCTAAATCCATATTGTTAGAAGAAATGGGAAGAACAGAGGAATTAGATGATAGAAATTATGCAGATCGAAAAGAATTCAATGAATAAAAAAAGACACTCCGCCCTACTGTTACGGATTACAATGTAATACTCGTTTTTTAAAATTAGAAATAATTTGATAAATACCAGATGTTTTTGAATAATATATTGAAACCTGTATTTCTTATTGCAATAGTAGCAGTTGCCATGATTGGAGTTATGGTTCCAAGTGTTTTTGCAGATGAAATACCCTTAGAGGCTAAAGAGAAAATTCTTGAACAAAAAATTCCTACGTGGGTAAAGAGTGTTGGAGTATTTCTAGTTGAGGATAAAATTACAAATGATGAGTTTGATAATGTACTAAAATTTTTAATTAAAACTGAAATAATTTTACCTGAACAAACATCATTCAAGAATTTTGTTACAGATATTTTATTTGATTCAAATTACAATACTATGGAAAATTCAGA
>JABGTD010000038.1 GCA_018647405.1 Nitrososphaerota archaeon
CGTTACTTTTTGCAGTAATATTCAGTTCACCAATTTTGACTGATTCTGAATCAAATATTTTCATTGTAACTGTTGATGAGAATCTTGCTCCGGATCCTGAGATGTTCATTAATTCATTCGTATTGTAATTTTCCTTATCTGTAAATATCACTAATTCTTGATTCTCTCCAGATACTTGGAATTCTGTTAGTTTGAAATTTCCGCCACTTTTTGCATTAATTGTCCACGTTCCTAATGTGGCATCTATTGGAATTCTAAAATTATCTACTTTGAATACTCCAAATCTATCTGAAAATGTTCCAATTTTCTTAATAGTTTTTCCATCAGAATCTGTAATTGTAATATCTAGTAGAACATTAATTGCACCAGTACTTCCGAGTATCAATATTTGATCTCCTTGTTTATAATCCTCTCTAGTTGTTTGAATTGAAATTGCACCAGAGCCAGTTTTCAATCCTATTGTAAACACTTCTGACCCACTACTTTCGCCTCTCTTTGCATTCAATGTATATGCACCGGTAGGTAATTCTCCTGATTGAATTTTATATGATTCTTTTCCATCTGGTCCTAAGTTTAGTGTATCTGAAAATTTCTCTCTATCTGCAGAATCAATCAAAATAATTGCAACTTGTGCATTAGATGGACCTTGAATTTCAATATTAATTTCTTCGTTTGCTGAGAAATTCAATTTTATTGGTCTGACAATTAAAATTGGTTCTGGTTCTTGTCCTACGCCGAAAACTGTAATTCCAGATTCATTTCCTTGAAATGCTGATAAAACATAAGTCCCTTCAACCGAACCTCTTGGTATTTCTACATTGAAATTAACCATCCCTGATTCTCCAACCGATACAGTTCTAGAAAACATTTCTGTACCTATTGCATCTTCAATTATTACTGACATTTCTTGATCTGGAATTGCAATTCCTTCAAACACAATTACATTTCCAGCTTCAATACTTGTTTCTGTACTTATTATATTGATTATTTTTGCACTTATGACTTCAATATTTCTTAATGCTTTACTTTTACCATCGTCAATCTCAATAGAAACTGTTCCCAAATCTAAATCTGGGGCAAACAAATTATCATAAGTCCATTTACCATCAAATCTTACTTGAATAGTGTCAATTGCAAGAATATTTCCATTTACATCTTTTGATGTAATCGTCAATGTTGTATTTGGAGTTGACATTCCTTCAAGTGTTATTACGTCTCCTCGTTTGACCTCTTGCGGTGTATTACCAAGTGATAATTTTATGACGTCTGCAATTTCCCTATTTTCTAATTGTGGAATTCTAATACTGAGACTTTTTTCATTTCCACCTGAATCTCGTAAAATAAATTCAGTTCTTTCATCATTTAGAATAATTGGTAATTTAGCTGTGAATAATATCCTTCCATTTTCATCAACTTTAACTGATTTTTGTAATTCATTTGAAATATAGAAATCAAGTGATTGGTTTGGAACAAATTCTTCTCCTACTACTCTAAAATCCGAATTTGACGCTGGTTTTTCTGGAATGAATCTGAAGTTTGAATTTTCTTTTATTGTAACAATCTTTGGTTGATTTAATTCTGGTTTATTTTGAGATGTTTTGGAATCTGAAACTGTTGTACTTGCAGAACTAATTATTTCACCATTTGAATCCAATGCCTTCCAATTTATCACTGGATTATTTTCTATAGTCTTAATTCCAAATTTTACAGATTGACCTGGAGCTATTTCATTTTGAGATGTAAAGACAATTACTCCTTGAGGTGTATTTTTCCCCATCCATCCTTCTTCAGTCTTGAAAGATTTGAATTCATTATCTCCGCTTAACCAAATCCTTACTGTATTGATATCTGCAGTATTCCCTCTGCTATTTTTTAATTCAAGTATGGTTGAATCTTCAAAACCTGTACTTGTGGCAATAACTTCGTCAGCAAAACTAGTACTAAAACTGGATACAAAAATAATTGATGAGATTAATAGTAATGAAAAAACTAAAACTGAATGTGAGCTCATCATAGAAATGTTCTATTATCTACAATTAAATCTTAATGAGAATTGATTCGTGAAATATCTGATACTATGCAACCTGAGTAGCTTTCAATTCGTATGGATTTTCTGACCACCATTGTTTATACAGTTGGTCAATTTCTTTCATATCTGAATCACTTAGATATTTCCCATCTGACATATCTGAAAATATTTGAATCTCTTCTTCACTAATCACTGTTGGAAAAACTGATGAAATTCCTTGTTTTGATAGGATAAATTTAATGGCCAATTCTTTAATACTGAATCCATTTCTATTTGCAATTGGTTTCAACTCTTCAACTTTTTTCAATGAAGCCTTAATCCATTCCCCTTTTCTTACTGAACGATGATCTTTTTCATCAATTTTTGTATCTGCATTTACTTTTCCCGTTAAAATTCCTGATGCATCCGGAACTCTAACTAAAATCCCTACATCATTTTCTATACCTGAATTTAATAATTCATTTCCTGGTGTTTGCTCTAAAACATTGAACACAGTTTGGACCGCAGTCACATTCTTTCTTTTCATTGATTCTAATCCTTCTGCTGTCCATCCTATTGCTGGTCCTAGAGCAATCTGATACGTTCTGATTTTTTCTTCTTCAATTAAATTATCCAATGTATTGAAAATAGAATCATCTTTAATGTGGTGCATCTTTGGATTATGTAATCCATACATGTCGACATAGTCTGTCTTCAACCTATCCAAGCTATTGTTTAATGCTTTACGAGTAAATTTTTCATCAAATTGTTGTGGTAATTCTGTATGTCCAATTTGTTTAACTTGTTCAAAATCATAACCATATTTAGTTGAAATTATAATCTCGTCTCTCATATCTTTGAAGGTCTCTCCAATCAATCGTTCACTCTTACCTTTCCCATACATGTCTCCTGTTTCAAAGAAATTTATTCCACAATCATATGCTTTTTTCAACATTCTTTTAGCTTCGTCTTCATCAATCTCTTTCCCCCACCAATTCAATGCAATTGTCCATGCTCCAAAACCAATCTCTGAAACTTCAATTCCACTTTTTCCTAATTTTTTATATTTCATTTAACAATCTCCTTGAATTCCTGTAATTTTTCTTCAATTTCATTATCTTTCAATGATGATTCACCTTCTTGAAAATTAGAATTTAATTCTATCCAAGATTTGCATCCTGAAAACTCTGATTTTAATGGCAAATTAAATTCTGGAATTTTTATTGTTTTTAAGAATACTGCTTTCATTGGTTTTTCTGGTTTCCAATTCCTTCTTTCTTGAATGTAGGAATCACTCCAAACATGAAATGATGATAAATTGTTAATCACATCATTAGATTCTATATCTTTTTCAAACAAAACTTCTGCATATGATGAAATTTTATTAAACCCTTCATCTGGTTTTTTGTTTAATACTTGATTTAGAAAATCATGAAATTCTGGTTTAACATGTTTTGTCTCTTGATGTTCCCATGTTGGAAATAAAAAAAACTTTTTGGATTCAACATTAAATCCTGATGCAGTTTCTAAAATACCACCTTTTCTCAAAATTACAGTTTGTTTTCCTTGTTCTAGAGCTTTTACTACCGTAGCCCATTCTTTTAGTCCATCCATTATCCAAGACTCGTAATTATAGGGACTATATCTTTTTTCACACAGACTATCATTGGTGTGTCTTCTTTGACAAATGCTGAAACTTTGGTACCTCTAAGTTCCATAATCATATCTTGAAATACATTTAGATCATCTGACTCAAATGCTAACATGAAATCTTGGTCATGTATGCCGAAGGAGTATGTTGTGTTTAGTTCAACTTGTGGATATTTTTGACTGACTTTGATATGCTCATCCATCAGTGCTTTACGTTGTTCAAGAGGAAGAAGATACCATTCTCTTGTTTTTGTAAATGGATACACAACTGTGTATTTTTTAGCCTCTAATCCTCCTACGAACGAATGAATTCTATCTGTTTGTGCATATATTGATGGACGTGTTGATGAAAAATATGCTATGGATGGTATGATGTATTTCCCAACTACAGTTAGATATATTTTTGAAATTGTTTCTTGAATGTCTTCTATTGATTCAGACATGAACCAAATTAAAAAATCAGCATCATCTCTTAATCCTAATGTGGAATAAGTTCTAGTTTTTACCGGGGCATTTTCTAAAATATTCTCTAACTCTTTTGCTGATTCTTCTTTTGCCAAATCTGCCATCCATCTCCATTTTGGATCTATTTTAAAAAATGAGAAATTGAAATAATATCTTTTATTTTCCTCAGACATGTTCATTCATTTGTTGTCTAATATTTAAAATAATTTTTATTTTTGTATTCCGACTTCTTCTAAAACCCAATCATAACCACGTTTTTCAAGTTCTTGCGCAAGAGATGCATCGCCACTTTTTAAAACTCTACCATCTGCAAATACATGAACGTGATCCAATTTATCTAAGAAATTTAGAATTCTTGCATAATGTGTAATCACAATTGTTGTTGAATCTTTATCTGATACTTGACTAATTGCTTTTGCAACTGATTGTACTGCGTCAATATCTAATCCAGAATCTGGTTCATCTAAAATTGAAATTTTTGGTTTTAGTACTGCCATTTGTAATACTTCTGCACGTTTTTTCTCTCCACCTGAAAAACCCTCATTCAAATATCTTGAAAGGAATTCTTCTTTTAATCCGACAGAATTAATATTTTCTTTAAGATAATTCTGAAATTCTCTTACTGTGATGAATACTTCTCGGTCTTCTCCTTTCATTGCTTTACTTAGTGCATTGTAAGATGTTCTAAGAAAATGTGAAAAACCTACACCTGAAACTTCTGTTGGATATTGGAATCCTAAAAATAATCCTTTTTTTGCTCTTTCATCAGCTGTTAATTCTAAAATACTTTCTCCATCCAAAAGTATGTCTCCTTTTGTAACCTCATATTTTGGATGTGCCAAAAGTGTATAGGATAATGTACTTTTTCCAGAACCGTTAGGACCCATAATTGCATGCACTTCTCCTGGACCTGTTTTCAAATTAACTCCTTTGAGAATTTCTTTTCCTTCTCTTTTTACATGTAAATCCTTTATTTCTAATACTGCCATTAAGTTTAATTTTTGATCTTCGTATATAATCTCGACGAATTTTAGCTAATCCTAATGTAAAATAAAGAAGAAAAGGGGGTGATTATTTTTTGGCTAAAATAGGTCTTAATGTCAAAGTCATCTTATGTGTTGAAAGAATCTCTTTGACTCTATTTCTGATTGTTACTTCTGTGATGCCAGAAACTGAAGACACATCTCTTTGTAGAACGTTTTGTCCTAACAAAACTGAAGATACGTACAGATATGCTGAGGCTATTCCGTTTGGAGCCTTGCCATCTGTGATACTTTTTGTTTTTGTTTTTGCAGCAATCTCTAAAGCAAGTCGCTCAACTCTTACATCTGTTTTAGTTAGATTTGCGATCTTTGAGATATATTTGTCCATGGTAACTACTGGAGTTACAACATTTCCTATCTCTAAAACAAGATTTCTGTAGTATTTTGCAGCTAACTTTGTTTTTGCTTTTACATCTTTTGGTTCACACACATTCTTACAAATTTCATCTAATGATCTGACTATTCCGCATTGTTTGCATGCCATATACACTACTGCAACCGTAATGCTTATGACTGATTTACCTTTAACCTCGATGTTTTTTCCATCTAGACTCCGATAAATCATGGATGCTGTTTCAACCACATTTTTTGGAAGACTACAACTAACACAAGTTTCAGAAATTTTTCCTAAAACGTTAGTCAGTCTTCTCTCACGTGGAGATGTAACGCGAACTCTTTGTTGCCATTTTCTTAGATTTTGCATTTGATTGGAAACTGTACTTGAGAGTTTTTTACCACTAAAATCTGTGGATGAAATTGAGATGTCTGTAGCAATTCCCATATCATGTTGTGCTAGTGTTGTTTGTCCAGTTGCTCTTGCTAATCTCATCTTGTCTTCGAGATTTGATGTTTTTGTTTCTGGACCTAAATCAGCCATTTGTTCATCAACGACAATGCCGCATCCGGAACAAATTCTCTCGCCGTTATGAATGTCATCTACTACTGAAGATTTACATTCATTGCAGCAAGATTGTATTTCTATTGTACTCATCTATATTTTCTCCTGCTTTTTTTCTTTGCAGGAGCTTGATCAAGTGCGAAAACTTTCTTTCCACTAATTTTTTTCAAGTTATTTGTTAGTGGTATGGCTGACGCAAAGGGACTTGACACAGGTCCAATTAACTCTGTAACTTTTGCAATTTTTTGACTATTGCTATCACAAAGAATTTGACCTTCAGGTACCTCTGAGTTGAGTCGTACAATGACTCTGCCACTATTGGCTAAGTGCATAACTTCACCTACCTCCTGCAATTACAATTCATACGTTTTGATAGTTTTCATTGAGTTCTGTCAACAAAACTTTAGTTTGTAGCTATTTTCGTTACTTCTTTGATTGTTTTGCTCGTTTAGAAACTAGTTTTTGAGAAATTTTTTCAAGTATTGTTGTCTTTTTTTCGGTTTTTGGTAGAACAATGTAACCTGACCTAACATATGGCCTCTTTGGGAATCTTACTTGTTCTTCAGTTTCATTTGGTTGTAAACCTGCAGCATTTGATGCATCGATTAATTCTTTTAATGATGGGTCAAAAACACATTTTTCTTTTGATAATCTTCTGCCTTTGTTACGTGGTAATGTCTTGTTAAAATAATCAAGCCAGATTACGACATGTTCGTAATCTTTCATGTCTCTACTTTACTAAAATTCCACTAACTGTTCCGCTTTGACCTGGTCTTGATACAATTCTACATTTCCCATCTTCTGTTTCAACAATTGCACCTTTTGTAATAATTCCACGTCTTTGGTAATCATTGTTTGTTTGATTTTCTAAAACTTTGATAATTTTTGATTTTTTTACTTTGGAGTCTTCCATAACCAAATTCACAAAGCTTGCAATTTTTAAACCAGTTTTTCTATTATTTCCTCTGGTTTTTCTTGTTATGGTTTGTTGTTCTTCTCCCATTTCAGCTTCGTTTGGATATCTGTCTGTTTCAAACTTTTGTCTGGTCTTTAATGGATGTCTAAGACCTCCTGTAATTTTACTAGTCTTAAGATTCTCTACAGATTTCTTCATGGAATGTTTTTGAATTACTCTAATTTATACAAAACGCACGATTTGAGAATTTTTACGTATATTAATTCTAATTTACCGTACTAGGCATAGTATTTCGGGTACGTACTTTTTTGAATAATTTTTGTCTCAACGTATCATCGTCACCTTGAATTCCAAAATACTTCTTAAATTTTTCAGTTGTTGTAAAAATTTTATATCTTCCAACAGTCTGGTGTTCTATGAAATCAAGTTGGGTTAATTCTTTCAAATGGGAGTAAACTCCTGTTCCTCTAACTTCTACCAATTGTTTACTGGAAATTGGTTGTTCATATGCGATGTAAGATAATGTCTTTTGAGTTGCTCTTGCTAACATTGGTCTCGATGCATACTTTCTACCAATTGTTGAACTATATTCTGGTTTTAGTTGAAAGACATATGATCCATCTGGTAAACTCGCAATCTCTATTGCTTTGAATGATGATTTTGTTTTTTGAATTAGTTTTGTAAGTAAATTTAGGGTTTTTACTCTTGATTCTGTTCCTGATGCTCTGATAATGTCTTCTATGCTTAGTGGTCTTCCTGCTGAATATAGTGCAGCTTCTATTCGTGCAGTTGCTTCGTTTTCATTATCAACCTTGACCATGATTACCTCTCTTTTGAAATTGACTTAAAATCATCCTTTTCATATCGTTGATCAAATTGTAAATTATTATTTGATTAGGGTGACCCTAATCTCTTCTTCTCCTTCTTCTTGTAGAATGTCTATTTTTTCATCTCTTGCCAAAAATAAGATTGCAAAAAAGCATCTTATGGAATCTGTCATATCTAACTCTTCCACAATCTTTTCAAGTAAAAGTGAGCCATTTGCTTGAAGTTTTCTTAATACTAAATCTTGATACTCTCCTATAATATTCTCAAGATTATTGAAAATCTTCTTAAAATCTGGTGGTTCTATTGGTTCAAATCTTAATTTATTGCCTTTTCTTTCTCTGGGATTTGCAATTGTTCCAATTAGGTTTTCAAGCAAATCCAGTAATTCATCTAAACTAACAGGGTAAGTTGATTCATGTCTATATGGAAACTCAAGAATATCTATATCAACATCCGTTCTTTGGCGTAGAGATTTCTTCTCCATCGCTGCTTTTTGTAATGCAAAAATACTCTCCACTTTCAATTTGTAAATTAATGAAGATGATAATGCTGCCATTCCTGCTACTCTGAGATCTTTTTTATCCGTTTTTTCTAGAATTTTTAATAACATGGACAAAATTTGAATAAGATCTATATCCCAAACGTCTCTTTTTTGGATTCCTTCTGGATTAAATAATACATTAATTGGAACTTTTGAAATAAGTGACTTTGTATCTTCTTGACTCACAAACTCCTCACATTCTAATTGAATAATATCTATCGACTCTATTTTCTTTTCATCATCGGTCAACTCTTATATTATAAAATAAAAAATTCATTTTGTGAAAGCAGTACGCATTATAGAGCCAGATAAGCCACTTGAACTAAATCAAGTTGAAATTTCTGACCCTACTGGTACACAAGTTCTAATCAAAGTACTCTCTACTGGTGTATGTCATAGTGACTTGCATCTTTGGGAAGGTGGATATGATACAGGTGATGGATTTATGAAAGTTACAGATAGAGGTGTAAAATTTCCTGTTACTCCTGGTCATGAAGTTGTTGGTAATATTGAAAAAATAGGTGAATCTGTAAAAGATGTACAAATTGGTGACACAGTTCTAGTTTATCCTTGGATTGGATGTGGTATTTGTCCAACTTGTCAAAAAGGTGATACAAATCTATGTGAAACCCCAAAATCATTAGGTGTTTTTCAAGATGGTGGCTATGCTGAAAAAGTTATTGTTCCTGATTATAAATTTCTGGCAAATATTGGAGATGTAAATCCTGATTCAGCATCATCATTGGCATGTTCGGGTTTAACTGCATACACTGCAATCAAAAAAGCATTAGTAAATAATCCTGAATCTATTTTAATTGTAGGTGCTGGTGGTTTAGGTTTGATGGGAGTACAACTAGCAAGTCATATGACACAATGTAAAATTATTTGTGCCGATTTAGATGATGTGAAATTAAATACTGCAAAAGAATTAGGTGCAACACATGTAATTAATACAAAAGAAAGTGATTCATCACAAAAAATAATGTCAATATGTAATGAAAAAGGTGTTGACAGTATAGTTGATTTTGTGAATGCACCTCCAACTGTTAAATTAGATTTATCTGTAATTAGAAAACGTGGGAATATTATTCTAGTAGGTTTGTTTGGTGGTTCTGTTGAATTACCTCTAGTATCTGTACCACTAAAAGCAATAACAATTCAAGGTGCATATACTGGAAATTATAAAGACATGGTCGAATTAATTGAACTTGCCAAAAAAGGTGTTATCAATCCAATTGTATCAAAACATTATACTTTAGATGAAGCAACTGATGCTCTAGATGATCTAAAAAATAGAAAAATTTTGGGACGAGCAGTAATCAATCCTTAATTAAAAAATAATGGTCCCCACTGAAGGATTTGAGCCTTCGACAACCCGATTTCTGTATGCCTAGTAGACTACTGTTATTCAGCCCTAAGCCGACAACTACAGTCGGAAGCTCTACCAGGCTGAGCTAAGTGGGGAC
>JABGTD010000014.1 GCA_018647405.1 Nitrososphaerota archaeon
AAGTAAAGATTTACAACTAATTTTTAATTGGTTATAGTATGGTTGTAGTTGATGAATACTTTCATGATCTGATGAAGAAAATTTTAAACAGTTATGATATAATTAAAAATCTAGGTGATTCTAAAGAAGATTTTTTTGTATTAGATGTGGAATTAACTAAAATCAATGGATTGTTGCGAGTTCTAGTTAGAAAATCAGATGAATTTTCAGATAAAAATATTGAATTCTCAAAATTAGAGAAAAAAATAAAAAATTATTTTGAAAACCATTATTTTATTGGTGAACTTGAAAAAATCAAAGAGATTTATTCAGAAGATCCATTACGCGTAAAACATATTAGAAATTCAATCATAAATTCGCTTCAAGATGATAAAATGATTTTTAGAATATATGATATTGCAAAAGATTTGAAGTAACTATTTTTTCTTTTTTGAAATTTTAGAGTCTTTATCTTTTAGTTGTTTATCAACTTCTGATTTCTTATCATCTACTGCTTTGAAAACCTCTTGTATGAGTCCATCCAAATGTCCATCTGAAACCTCTGGTGATACTGATTCTGCAATATTGTTAATTGCAGCAGAAATTTCTGAACTTACCTGTTCAAAACTTTCAGGGTCTTCAGCTGCTGTTGCATATAGTGCTTTTAGGTTATCCACCTGATTCAATACTTGATCAGTTAAAGTTAATTTGTAATCTGCACCGTCTACTGAAATATCCTTTGTAATCATAAAATTTGTTCAAAAAGTAGGTTCTTAAAGTTTCTGACGATTAGAATACTATCATATCCAATGCATGTGCATCGCTGATTAGCGTGGTATGTCTTGAATTTACTACATATCCATTTTTAATTTCTTTTGTAGGGACCCATCTGTTAGTTGAGGTATAGTGTCTATCCTGGACGAGTCTTTTCTCTACTTCCTCTATGTCTAATTCACCCTCTTCAATTTTTTGTGTTTTAAGATGTTTGATTGTTATTATCACCTTGGTCACCTTGACTCTGTCTCCAAATTTCCATTGCAACGGTGTTGTTTCATCCGATACTTCGATAACTTTTATCTTCATTTCTTTGTCTCCTAGAACATTTTTGCTAATTAGCATACGTTCATCAATGAAATCTGAGAAGCTCATACACATTCCAATAATTTGTCATTAATAAATAAAGACAAATTTTCTTTGATATAGTGCTAATTGTCTTTGGAACTTGTTTTTCGATGTCTAGATATAAATGGCATTTCATAATCTTTTAAATCCATTTTTTCCTTTTCACCATGAATTAAGGAATATGTTGTACCGTCATATTTGCATACCATATCTCTAGGACTTTTTCTTTCATTCCATACCTTGTAAAATTCTCTTAATTCTCTCTTTTCATATTGACCCACCCCAATTCTTTTTTTAGATAGAAATTTGAATGCAAGAATAACTTTTCTTGTTTTATACACTGTGAAATTATTTGTCCAATTTAGACATCGAGTTATCTGATCAAATGGAACAGTTAATGTGGTGCCTGTCCCAGATTTTGCTTCAATTGTGAATATTATGCTATCTTCATTATCGACACATAAAATATCAGGTAATGCAACACTAGGTGAACCTAGTCTAAACGCTTTCCAGTTTTCAAGTTTATTGAATCGTTTTACCAGTGTATCTTCCCAATTATATCCTCTCTGTCTTCTCGTTTGTGCAATTTTTTTAAAATTAAGTGGTTTTGTTCTATTTTCAACTTTTAAATTTGATCTCATGCACTGTATTCATATTATTGAATATAGTAATACAGGTTATTCTGTAATGACCTAATGCTAATTGTTTTCAACAATAAATGAATAATTAGGTTTAGAGTTAAACGATACATTCATTCTAACTAATTGGCCCACTTTAGGAACTGATACAGACGATATGTTTCCTAAAACACGTATGCCATCATCAATTTCGATTAATCCAAAATATGTAGATTCTTTTTTTGAAAATTCTACTATTTTTCCAAAATTTGTAGATTTTTTCCAATTGGCTTTATTATGACATATGTGACAAATTTCTTTAGGGGGCCATATTGTATTGTTACAATTTTTGCAATAACATATCTGAAAAATGCCCTGTTCTAGCTGCTGCTCAAAAAATGTCAATTTTTTAATACCATAATTGAACTTGATGTTCCTGCTGCTGACATGTTATGAATTAATCCTGTTGTTGCATTGGAGATTTGACGTTTATTGGCTTTACCTTGAAGTTGGTTTGTGATTTCTATTGTTTGAGATATTCCTGTAGCTCCTAACGGATGTCCTGCTCCAATCAACCCTCCTCTAGGATTTACCATTCTGTTTTCAGTATTGAACAAATTTCTAATAAATTCTCCACTTTTTTCATTTGATGTTATTCCTAATTCTGATACAGCCATTAATTCACAAACAGAAAACGCATCATGCACTTCAACCACATCTATATTTTTTGGTTCAATTTTTGCCATTTTATATGCTGAATTTACTGCTATTCTTGTACTTTCAATCTCTTCTAGAATATTTTTTGTAAAGCTTGCAGATGTAGTTTTTTGTCCAATTCCTGTAATCCAAATTGGTTGATCAGACAATGTTTTGGCTTTTTCTTCAGATGCCAATAAAATTGATGAACTTCCAGAACATGAACGTGAGCAGTCTAAAATTCTAAGATCATCTGTAATTTGTTTTGAATTCATCACTTCAGATATTGTTCTAGGTTCATTACTATATGCAAATGGATTGTCTATTGCTTGTTTGTGATTCTTGGCAGATACTATGGCTAATTCTTCTTCAGTTGTTTGGAATTTTCTTTTATGAGATTTAGTAAGCATTGAGCCCCAATAGATTGGGTGTTCAAGGATTCCTCGAGATTTGTCCCATTCTAAAACTTGACCCGGATTAGTTGCAGATTCTACTCCTGAAACTAACACCATATCTGATAATCCTGAAGAAATGTATGCATATGCAGAGATGATGGCGTTTGTGCCAGAACTACAAAGATGTTCAATTGAATGTGAAATTTTAGGTTGTATTCCCATAGTTTCTGATAAAATTGCACCAAGATATTTTGAATTATTATTTGTAGACACAAGAACTCCATCTATATTATTTAAATCCAAATTATTTGTTGATTGAAGACAATTACTAGCTGATTCAAAAAGCAATTTTTCAATATTGTCATCATCTTTTGAAAATTTTGTTTGTCCTGTACCTACTATTGCCACCTTACTCATTTGACTCTCCTGAAAATGTATTTGTCAATAATTCAAATGATTCTTTCACATTATCTATTGGATTAAATTGAATTATTGGTAAGTTAATACCTACATCTCGAAATTCATTTAATTTTTTTACTGCAGCATCTGGAGTTCCTGCAATACATAAATCATCTAACATTTTTTCTGATACAAATTTCTCCAAACCTGGCAATCCTGTTTTTTTATATTCATCATAAATAATTTTTGTTTCTTCCGAATATCCTGTTGATTGTAAAAATTCTCGATAAATTTTTCCTACCGCGATGTAAAAACTAAGGGTTTTTTTTGCACGGTTTCTGGCTTTTTCTTGATCATCATGAATACATGTAATTATCTGTAATGTTGTATCAATTTTTTTCTTTTTTTGCATTTTGTAAATTGTTTCTTTCATCTCACTTTTTGGTCTTAAATAAAATATTACCCCATCTGCAATATCCCATGTCATTTCGACCATTTTTTGATTAATAGCTGCTAAGTAGATTGGAATTTCTTTTCTTATCGGTTTTGTCAATAATGAAAAATCTTTCAATGAAAAAATATTTCCAGAATAATTTATTTTTTCGCCGCGTAATGCCATACGTATAATTTCAACATATTCTTTCATTCTCTGTACAGGTGACTCGAAAGAATTACCATGAAAATTTTCCACAATTGGTACGCTGCTTGTACCTAATCCTAGTATTAATCTGCCATTAGAAATTACATCGACTGTGGATGCGCCCATTGCAATTAAGCTTGGACTTCTAGAATAGATGTTAATAATTGATGATCCGATTTTTGAGAATGAATTTTCTTTAGATGCAAGTCCCAACATAGAAAAATTTTCCATCCCCCAGGTTTCTGGTATCCACATTACTTCTGGTTTTAATTTATCTAGTTTTTTAGAACATTCTATAACTTCCTCAATTGAAAGCAACGAGCCTAGGCTGTAAGATAATCTTCTCATTTGAAATATTTAGAATATTTTTTTGATTTTATTTCTTTTGAACATTCTTCAATGTCTTTGTGAGAATCTATTGAAAACCATAGCACATTCTTGAATTTCACCGTTTCCAGAGTCTTATTTTTTGCCATCTTTGGAAAAACTATTCCTTCTAAACTTCCTTTTTTTGGAATTAATTTTTCAGTATTTATTGAAAGATGATATATTCCTGGATTCATCCATACATTAGTTACATCTTTCTTTTCATTAAATTTTAAAATTTTGTTATTTTTGATATTCATTGTACCAAATTTTGTTTTTAATTCATTTGCCGCAATAGTATTTGGTTTTTTTAGAATTTTTTTAAGATCAATATTTGTAACAATATCTCCATTTAATACTAAAAATGATTTTTCATTTACATGTTTTAGTGCTTTTTTAATTGCACCTCCAGTACCCAATGGTGTTTTTTCAATTGAAAAAATTATTTTACATCCAAAGTTTTTTTTCTTTTTAAGAAATTTTTCTATTAGATTTGATTTGTATCCGCTTGAGATGATAATCTCGTTTATTCCATATTTTTTTAAATATTTTATCGTACGTTCTATCAATGGTTTATTGTTAATTGGGATTAATGGTTTTGGAATCTTATCTGTAATTGGACGTAATCGTTTTCCTCTACCACCTGCTAAAATTATTGCTTTCATGTTAATTACTAATTTTTTCTATTTTTTAACGTATG
>JABGTD010000013.1 GCA_018647405.1 Nitrososphaerota archaeon
ATAATTTGTTGAAATGTTAAGCCGGCCATAGCGTTTGGGTGCGACCCAATCCCATTCCGAACTTGGAAGTCAAACCAAATGTCGCTGCTGTGTTACTGACATGCGAGAGCCGTTGGGAAGCAACAGTGCTGGCATCTTTTTAATTCAATTAACTATAAGTTACTGCCATATTTTATCAAAACATGGCAAATTGTTCTGTTTGTGGTGAAAAATTTGATAATGATATACGATTTTTGAATCATATGATGGAAAAACACGGTTTTAGAAATCCAAATGTGGATAAGCCAGATCGTAACAGTCGTGGGTATTAACATCAATAAATCTATAAGTCGCTAAAATTTTGCTGTTAACACAAGCAACATGATAAAAAAACAAATAGAAAAGACACTCAAAGATGCAATCAAAGAAGATGCATACATTATTGGTACAAAACAAGTCTTGGGTAATATCTCAAAATCTAAACTTGTACTTCTTTCAAAATCTGTACCAAGTCATATCAGTGAAAAAATAGAAGATGACGCAAAAAAATCAAATGTTTCAACAATTTCGTATGATGACACCTCTGTTAACCTTGGAAAACTCTGTGGATTACAATTTAGAGTTTCAGCCATTTCTCTAACCAACATCGCTGATGCCGATATCAAAACACTACAAGCAGAAACAGAATCAAAATGATGTTGTTAAAAACTTATCCAAACTCAAAAATCAATCAAGGTTTAAATGAGACTGAAAAATTTTTTCAATAATTAGAATGACGATGACACAAGAAATTAAACCCATTTCACAAGAAATCAAATTAACAACTGATCAAATGAAGTTAATGTCATTATTCCAAAATATCACTAAAGCAACAGCACGTGATTGCATTGAAGATGAAAAACGTGATAGAATTATCTTTGTTGTCAATGAAGGTAAAATGGGTCTGGCAATTGGAAAAGGCGGGGCACACATTAAAGCACTTCAAAATAAAATCGATAGGGCAGTTGAACTTGTAGAATACAACGAAGATCCAATCAAACTTTTAAAAAATATCTTAAATGAAAAATATATCACTGACATTAAAATTTCTGAAAGACTAGATGGTTCCTTCCAAGCTAATGTAGAAGTTGATGGTGCAAAAAAAGGAGTTGTAGTAGGACGGGAAGGTCGTAATGCTGAAAAGGCAAGAATACTTGCCAGACGATATTTCAACATTACATATGTAATGATTAATAGCAAGGAACAAGCTTTCGAGTGGTAATAATGGCAAAATCACCTTTAGGACTATTTGCAGGACGAGATCTTCGAAATAAGAAGAAACAACAACGTTGGGCTATCTCAACTTACAAAAGAAGAGAATTAGGGTTAGATAGAAAATCAAACCCCTTTGCAGGTGCTCCTCAAGCAAAAGGAATTGTTTTAGAAAAGGTTGGTGTTGAAGCAAAACAACCAAACTCTGCTGTAAGAAAATGTGTTAGAGTACAATTAATTAAAAATGGAAAATCAATTACTGCATTTCTTCCACGTGACGGTGCTATGAACTACATTGATGAACACGATGAAGTACATGTCGAGGGTATGGGTGCAACTCAAGGTGGTGCAATGGGAGATATTCCTGGTGTAAGATTCAAAGTTTTCAAAGTTAACAATACATCATTACGTCAATTAGTAGAAGGAAAGAAGGAAAAACCACGAAGATAGAGATATGGCTGAAAATAAATTACTTTTATTTAGAAAATGGGATACTTCTGAAATTGAGATTAAAGATTTAGGTTTACAAACACACGTAGTTGGTGACAAAACACTCTCTGCAATTTCATTAAAACCATTAATTTATCCAATCGACTATGGTCGTTCAGCACTAAAGAGATTCAATAAAGGTGATGTTCACATTGTAGAGAGATTAGCAAACAAACTAATGCATTTTGGTAAAAAATATGCAAAAAACACTGGAAGACAAGGTGGTAAAAAACAACATTCACTAAACATAATCAAACTTGCATTTGAAATTATCAATCTAAAAACTGGTCAAAATCCTGTAGAAATATTGGTTCGTGCAGTTGAGAATTCTGCACCAAATGAAGATACAACTAGAATTGTTTACGGTGGAACTGTTTATCATGTTTCAGTTGATGTTGCACCAATACGTCGTGTTGACTTAGCATTAAGATTCATTGCAGATGCAATTAAAGAAGCAACTTTCTCAAATCCAAAACCGATTGAGGAATATATTGCAGAACATTTGATATTGGCTGCAAACAATGATCCTTCTGCTCCTTCTGTAAAAAAGAAGAATGAGTTAGAAAGAGTTGCACAAGCTTCAAGATAATAGCCAATATTTTCTTAGTATTTCATTTCTAAAGTACCTCATTTTCTATAAAATTAAGTTACAGTAGCCCGGCCCGGACTCGAACCGAGGTCAAAGGCTCCAGGGGCCCCTATGCTTGCCGCTACACTACCGGGCTATATCTAAAATTACAAAATGTTTGAATATATTTATTATTGTAGAATTCATCTGATCTTAATCTCATGTAGAGCTGTCCCATAATCAACTTCTGCTTTTAATCGCATGTATGGAATTAATCTATAATGAATAAAGTATGATTGATTTTCTTTGTAAAGTAATCCTCTCTGAAGCAATGATGCTAATCCCCTTGATAATGCATTTACAGTGATTCCATATTTTACGCATATTTCATCACGTTTTTTCTGATATTGTGCTAAAGTAAATTCAGCACTGTTAATTTGTATAATGAGTGGCCATACGATTTCTTTCCACACAAATCTTCTGTTTTCGGTTGCTGATGCATATTTACCTTTTTCACTCAACATTATAATATCAAACTTTATGAATATAAGAAATAATGTCTCAAAAAGAAATTCAAGAGTCTTTAGATTTACTTGAAAAAGATTGGGATGTTGATCCAATCCTACATGATTTTGTTCTAGGAAAATATACTGATGTTACAGATTTTGCATTGACTGTAAAAGATGTTATATTTCATATTCCATATTTACCAAAAGAAAAAAAATATATTTTATGGAAATGTTATTGGCCTGATTGTCATAATTGTTGTGATAGACAAGGGCGTTTACCACTAACTTCTGACGATTTAATTCAAATCGGTCAAGGTTTGAAATATCAAAAAATATCTGAGTTTGTAAAAAATGAAACTCTAATTGCAACTCATGATGAGCCTACCCCATCTGGTGGATTCTCTGTAATGACAAATGTTAATCTAAAAAGAAAAACAGATGAAACTGAAGATGATGATGGTACACATATTTCATGTAGATTTTTAGACGGGGAGGGTGGATGTGGAATTCATCCTACACGTCCAGGTGTCTGTTACATGTATCCATTTTCAACATGGGCACAAAATGAAAAAGGACGTGCACGTGTTCATGCGACATTTCAATTTACTGGAGATTGTCCTGGATTCTATCTTTCTGATTCACTTGATTCCATGAAAGAAGTTCTAGATGATTATTCTACAATAATTTATGATTATAATATGAAATCAAGTAGAACTTTGAAAGAAGGTTTTGGTTCTCTTAGTATGTCTTAGGCTTTTGCCACTTTCAACAAATCTGAAATTTTAATATGCATTCCAAATCTGTCTTCATTCTTTTTCATGTATCTGAATATTGCTATAAAGTCTGGTAATGCTTTCAAGAAATTAAAATCATTACGAATTTTTGCTCTTACAAAATTAAACACTTTGGCATAAACACTATAGTGTTTCTCAATTGCTTTTTCATATGCTTTGAAATCATGCATATTTTTTAAGAAAATTTCTACACATTGCATGGATGGGATAATTCCTTCTCCTAATAATGCATAAACTGTTCCAATTGATTCTCCAACACCTACAACTTTTCCGGAATAATATGGCTTGCATCTGTCTGGTGTTGCTAATCTAATCGGACGTCCTTTGGTTGCAATAACTTTTCCTCCATGTTTTTCAAGAAATTCGTCTGTTGCTTTGATGTGTTTTTTATTATAATCTCCTGCACCAATATGTGCATATTTTTCTCCCAATGGAAAATACCAGAAATATCCAGACATACCTGGGAATGGTTCAATGTAAAAATCATCATAAGGTACGCCATTTTCATATTCAACTTTATACTCATATGTTGGTAAATAGAAATCCTGTTCCATTTTTGGCAGGTAACTTCTGTTAAATCCTGTACAATCGACTATCATGTCATACTCGTTTTCAATCTCCTCTAATCGTGGAGCTTTACCATAAATCACATTACAATCTTTTATGAAATCTTTTATCAATCCAAGTTTATTGTAAGTACAAAGTCCCTTCAAACCAATATCAAATTTTACATCATTGTTCATTTTGACGTGCATTTGTTTTCCATCGTGAATTAAGAAATCATCAAAATTTCTACCTGTTTTTTTACAAAAATTAGTTAATTCTTCTTTTATTGTACCCCATGCACAAATAGAATCGTGTCTTTCTACAGGCATTCTTTCATATCCCACAACTTCATGTTCAGAATTTTTTAATCTAGCCATGAGATAACTTCCTGCAACACCCATTCCCATAACTGCAATTTTCATTTGATCTAGTTAGTGCCTAACCTAATAAATACAATTCCAGTTTTATTCAATCAAAATTGCTGGTTTGTATGGCCTTGCATGTCTTGCTTTTCCTTTAGGATCATAAACATCATCATCTGATTCAGAATACACTTGAATCTCTACTCCAAACTCTTTTCGTCCAATACTAGATAATTCTGATAACAAAAATTCTTTTTCATTAAATGATTCTGATTCAAGTTTCATTTTTTTGATTGACTCTGATTCTGAATGTAAGTCTTTGATCACTTTTTGAACGTAGTCTGGCATTTTTTTAGCATCAGTAGTTTCAGGGTCTGCAATTAATTCTTTCATGACAACTCCCATATTGTTTTGACCTCCTACCATCACACTCAAAATTTTTCGATAAATTTTTGATTTCATGCTATCTGAATTTGTATATATTACAATTTTTTGTGGATTGATTTTTGTAACTTTAAGAATATTTGCAATATCTTCGATAGTTGATTTTAACAATTCCTCAGATTGAATTATACTTTTATCAACTTTATCTGAAGAATATTCTGGCCAAGATGATTTTGATACTGGTTCGGTGTTTCCTAATTTTTCCCACATCTCTTCTGCTACATGTGGTGCAAATGGAGAAAGCATTGCAACTCTAGATGAATTAATCTGATGCAAAATACCTGAAACGTTCTTTCTTTCTTTAGCTTGAATTCTTTTTTGGTACCAGCTCAAATCACTCTCAAATGTAAATAAAATATCATGTAATGCTTCTCTCAGTCTCATTTTTTCTACAGCTTCTGTAACTTCTGCAATCTTGCTTTGAGTTTTAGATAAAATCCACTTGTCTTCTGTTTGTAAATCACCAATTTCACCTTTTTTTAGCGTGGAGCACTCGTCTAATAGTGACTCTAACTTACTTTTGATACCTGAAACTGATTCCATATTAAAATCGGCATCTTGTAGTAACTCAGCTGATGAAATTATTGCTAATCTAATTGGGTCTGCACCATGATCTCGTATAGCTGTACGAAGTGGAATAATATTTCCCATACTCTTAGACATTTTAGCTCCATCCATCATGACAGAACCATTAACAACAATTTCCTTTGGCCATAATTTTTTCTCAAAGATTGCAGCATGATTCAAAACAAAAAATGACAAGTGATTCTGTACTAAATCACGACCTGAATGCCTTGCATCTACTGGATAGAAATACTGAAATTCTTTTTTCATTGTATTAATAATGTCTTCACTGAGGTTGGAAGAACTTACAACTGCTCCTAATTCTCCCTTATCTAAGAAAACATAGTCAAAGAATTCTTTGGTGAGATTATCTGCTTCTACTGTTCCATCATTTACAAATCGTGATAGTGTGTAATATGCCATGTAAATAACACTGTCTGACAATGATTCAACAATCCAGTCCTTATCCCATGGAAGTTTAGTTCCGAGTCCTTGTTGTCTTGCACATGCTCGCTCGTGTAACCAATTAATTACATCATGAAATTCTGTTTTGATTTTATTTGGAAGAATATTCATACTGTCTAGACAACTTCTTGCAATTTTTTTCCATTCTTCATCTCCATAATTGAGGAACCATTGGTTGTTCAATATTTTCACAACACATTCTGCTCCACATCGACATCTAATTGGAGCATTTAGAAGAGTAGGAAATGTCTCTAATTGGTTTTTACTTTCTAACCAATCCTTAACCTTGTTCCGTCCAAATTCCACTTTCTCATTTACAAAATCTCCGCATTTTTCATTTAATTTTCCATTAGTGTATTCCTTAAGATACAACTCTTCAGTTGCTTTTTCTAATTTTGTATCTATTTGATCAGTAACTCCTAATTTTTCACATACATCTTTTGCTGGAATTTCACCATACCCTTCTGTTACTATGATTGGTACTGGTTCAATTTTAGATGCTAACTCGTGATTTTTTAATTTTAAATCCATCAATGCTTGATAGTCTTTAGGTGCGTGTGCTGGTACTGACATTACCAAACCTGTTCCCATTCCTGACTCCACAAACTCTGCTTCAAAAATTGGAATTTCTTGTTCTGTATGTGGTGCTTTTACAAATTTACCTATTAGATCTTTTCCTTTGATGTCACCTTCGATTACAATTTCTTTTCCAAAAAATTCTAATTTTTTTGCACACTCTTGTGAAACAATCCACTTTTCGTCATCCACTTTAATTTTTTTGTATATTGTATTTGGATTGACCCAGAGATTTGTAATACCAAAAATTGTCTCAGGTCTTAATGTTGTAATTGGAAATACATATTCATCTAATCTGAATTTTACAAGGTAGTTTTTATCATCAATTTTTGGTTCAACATCACCCATTGTGTCATGTTGTGATACTGGGTTTTGGTCAACTGGACACCATCCAACTGGATGAGATCCCTGAATAATTCTATCATTATCTCGTAAAGTGGTAATCTGCCATTCAATAAACTTCTGATAACCTGGAACTATGGTTGTAAATTCCCGTCTCCAATCAATGGAATAACCCATTTCTATCATTCCTGATTTTATTTCTTCATGGAAATAGTCTGCAATTTTAATTGGTTCAACAAATGATTTGATTGCATCTTCTGGAACATGGTATATGTTTCGTAATCCATCAAGTATCTCTTTTTCCCCTGCTTGAATTCTTTTTGCCATTCCAAGAACTGGAGTTCCAGTGTAATGAAATCCCATTGGGAATAATACATTGTATCCTTTCATTCTGTAAAATCTTGCATGGACATCGGCTAGTGTGTATGTTCGCCCATGCCCTATGTGTTGAGGTGAATTTGGATATGGGTATGCAACTGTAATGAATTTTTTTGGTTTATCATTAGGATTGGTTTCAAAATCTTTAGATTCATGCCACTTATTTCTCCATTTTTCATCTAATTGATTCCAGTTTATTTCCATCTTGTTTACCTATTCGATAATCATGGACTTCGCATTTTTAATTGCATCTTCTTTCTTTGATTTATCGATTCCTCCTCCTTGAGCAAATTTTGGACTTCCTCCTCCTGCACCTCCTAAAATTTGAGAAATACGCTTGACGATTTCTCCTGCACTCTTCTCTTTTGAGATATCTTCTCCTGCGTAAACTATTGCTCGGATCTTCTCCCCCTGTTCAAATAATCCACAATACACCAATTTAGGATCTGCCTTACAGAGAGCTTCACCCAATCCAATATGAAAAACATCATCATAGTTATCGCTTGTCGAATAACAAAAGTTTGCTTTACCTGAACCTGCTAATTCCATTGTAATGTTATCTATGGTAATTGTTCCTTGTTTACATTCCAATAGTGATTTTGCTATAACTGGTATTCTTTCTTTAGCAAGTTGTTTTTGTTCTATTCTTTTTTCTTTTTCTTGTTCTTTTAATTTTACTTCTTTTTCTTTACTTTCTGAATCCTGTTGTTTCTTTTTTACAAATTCTTTGGCACTATCTCCTGAAACAAACTCAATTCTTACAACTCCATCCTGAATCCTTTTTGTTTTTGTAATCTTAATCTGTTCGATATCTGAAGTATTCGCTACATGTGTTCCACCACATGCTTCTATGTCTAAATCACCTATTGACACAATTCTGACTGATTTTACAGGAACAACTCCACCCTGATAAATTCTAAATCCATATTTTTGTTCTGCAGTACCACGTTCAAAATTTTCTATTTTTACTGGTATGGATTTTTCAATAATTGAATTAGCTGCATCTTCAATTCTTTTAACATCATCATTTGTTAATGCAGAATGATGTGTAATGTCAAGTCTTGCATGATCCTCTTCTTTGAATGCCGAGTGTTGCCATACCCATGAACCTAGAACACTTCTTGCTGAAGTATTGATAATGTGTGTACTTGTATGATTTTTTGTAATCCCATCTCTTCTCTTTCCATCTACTGTACAAGAAACTGTATCTCCTTCTTTTGGGACATTTCCTTTTATTTCATGAAGTACAATGTTTCCATGTTTTGTAATGTCTATGATTTCTTGACCTCCGATGTCTCCATGATCTGGTTCTTGACCACCTCCTCTTGCATAAAATGCAGTTTTATCTAAAATGACAAAATTTTTAAATGATTTCAAAACTTTTGCATCAAATTCTCTTGGATCGTCTCCATAGAATAAAAGTTCTGTATCTGGAATTCCTTCTAATGGTAAGTTTACTTGTTCTTTTTGTTTTTTAGATTGGTGCAAATCAGAAAGTTTTGCATAAAATGTTGATGGAATCTCTGATATCACTTTCATTTCTTTCAGATATTCTGGTGTAACTCCATCTGATTCGTAAAGCGTTATCAAATCTTCAACCTTTGGTTCTGTATCTAATTTACTAACAATTTTCTGCATTCTTTGTTTTGAACTATCATATCTTCCTGTTTCAATTGATATTATTTCTTTAACATCTTCTCTAGTTTTTTCTAATTCTGGATATGTATTTTTCAAATAATCAATTTGTATGTCTATTATTTCATCCAAATCAAATTTTAATTTCAATCTGTCCATGGTTGAAACAATTCTTCTCAGCATTATTCGAAGATTATATCCTCCTCCCACATTACTAGGAAGTGCACCATCTGAAATTGCAAAGATTAGTGTTCTGATATGATCAATTATTAGATAAATTCCCTCTAATGGAGTAATAATACGATTAATTTGTTCATCAGATAATCCTGTTGTTTTGATAGCATTTTTCCTTACTTTGGATAAATCATCATACAACTCCAGATTCTTTGCTATTTCCGTGAAATATGGTACTAGTACTGAAGAATCAGTATCTATTCCTGTTTTTTGAATTAATTTCTGTGTAATTGGTCCAAAACAACAATCATACGCTGTAGGTGTTCCCATTGTAATCCATGCAAATCTTTCAAGACCTGCACCCATGTCGATTATTCTTTGATCAAGTGTTTTGTAATTTGAAAGATCACCTTGAAATTCTGTAAACACTGCATTACCAAGTTCTAAACCTCTTACAAAATATTCTAATGATGAACCAAAAGAACCTCCTCCTTCCCACACATCTTCTACAAATGTAATTTCTTTTTTTGCAATTCCAAATTGTTGTGTCAATAAATTAAAATCAAGATTAACACATTCGTCTTTCCAGTAACCATTTTCATTTGGAATACTATGTTGTCCTATCATACAAAATGATGAAAAGTGTCTACCAGTTACTCCTACATTTTCTAAATCCTTGAATCTTAAACATGTTTGTGGAACAACAAGTGGATTTGCAGGAAATTCAAATACAACTTTACTTCCCATAACTCTTTGAAAATCAACAATTGATGCAATTGTAAAATAAAGATCATCTCGCCATCTACACACAACTGGATATCTATTAATTGATGTGTGATTATTTTTTACAAAAAACGATTCAACCTCTTTCCATGATTGTGTGTAATCAAATCTTTTTGATGTAGGTGGGTCTCCAATGAATGAATACGTATCATCAGAATGATCTGGACAATTTACTCTCTCTGAATCTAATGTCCAAAAGAATCTACCACACTCATTACATGATTTACGTTCGAATCCTTGATCTTCAAAAAGATTCACATTATAATATCTCTGAGGGTCTGCTGAAAATTTCTCAAGAATCTCTTTTTTATTCACTAAATTTTTGACCTAGTGCCGATATTAAGGACTGTCGATTCAACCGTTAAATATAGAAAAATGTAGAAACATTTTATGTTCGGAAGAAAAAAAGGTGAAGTAAAAGAGGGAGATTTTGTATTTACTTCAAGAAAAGATGATGGTGATTACAACAATATCATATTTGGAACCGTTACTGGAGTAGACGGAAATAAAATAGGTGTAAATGGTTTTTTTGTCAATCCAATTGGATTAAAAAATAAAGTTTCTCAAGGAAAAGCAGGTCCTCGTTCAAAAGAAATCCTCACTAATCCTACCTCTGAAAATTGTATTTTTGCATTAATTTATAGAATTGAATATGAAAACTTTACAGAAGTTCTAGATATTAGCTCTGATAAAGTTGAATTTATCTCAAAAAAAGTCTTTACTATCTTTGATGGATGGATAAGAGAATCATTATCTGAATTAATCAACAATGTACTATCTCTTCCAGAAGGCTCTGAACAAGAACATGCAAGAAGAATCCTAAAACAGAAAATGGAGAATCTTTATGATAAGGAATTAAAGAAAAACCTCTATTCTGTTTGTCGAAGCCTAAAGATCCTGATCTGAGACAATTTTTGATAGCTTTTTATTATGCCTAACGGCTTTTTTGTACATGGAATATGTTTACGCTGCCTTAATGTTGCACAAACTAGAGAAAGAAGTCAACGAAGCAAACGTTGCAAGCGTAGTTAAAGCAACTGGCGCAGAAGTTAACGAAGCGCAAGTCAAAGCACTTGTAGCATCATTGGCTGATGTTAATATTGAAGACGCTATCAAAGCAGCACCTGTAGCAGTTGCAGCAGCAGCACCAGCAGCAGAAGCAGCCGGTGGCGACGACAAGAAAGAAAAGAAAGCAGAGCCACCAAGTGAAAAACAGGAAGAGGCAGCAATGGAAGGATTATCCTCTCTATTTGGCTAAATTAAGCCCAGAACTTTCTTAACGTTATTAGTAACTATTTTTTATTCTAATTGTCTTGGCAGATTCAACTTTGTCAATTGAATTTTTTATTTATATTTTAGATCTATTTGGTACCATGGCATTTGCTGTAACTGGTGCATTCAAGGCCATTGAACACAAAGCAGACATTGTTGGAATAATAATTCTTGCGACAATAACTGGTGTTGCAGGTGGTACAATACGTGATGTAATACTTGGAAAATCTCTTCCTAACTCCCTAATTGATCCATCTTATGTTATAATTACAGTAGCATCTGCAATCATAATTTTCCTTTTACACTCAAAAATGAAGAAACATTGGAATGTATTTCTAAAATTTGATGCCATTGGACTTGGGGTTTTTACTGTAATCGGTGCTACATTTGCCTATAACATGTTTGGAATGAACTTCCTTGTAATTGTGTTATCTGGCATGCTTACTGCAATTGGTGGAGGCATACTTCGTGATGTTTTTGTTAGTCAAACCCCTATAGTATTTGTAAAAGAGTTGTATGCCTCTGCTAGTTTTTTGGGTGCTTCAGTGTTTTATCTAGTAATATTTCTGACAAATGACATCTATGCTGGAACAATTTGTGGATTGTTATTGGCTACTGGACTTAGAATGGTTGCAATGAAGTATAATTGGAATTTGCCTAAAGTAAAAAGCAGTTAATTTATGCTGGTGTGTAGTCTTTTGCTTTTGAGGCTACACCTTGTGCTTGACCATGAGCCTTTTGTAATACTTGTTCTTTGGTATCTTCTGTTAGATATCCTGCTTCGGTAGAAACAGAACGTGCAGATTGAGCTGCTTTGGACAAAATTTGTTCAATGTTGTCTGCAGTGATATATGCTGCTTCGATTGAAAGTGAGATTGCTTGTTGATGAGCTTGAGCCAAATCATTTCTGAATTTCTCAACATCGATAATCATCTCTTCTTGTTGATAGACTAAACCTTCTTCTAATGCAGCGTTCAAAACTATACCTGCCTCGATTGCTTTAATGTCTAATTTAGCTAAAAGTCCAGCGAGTTTTTCAGATATTGGCTCTCCTTTCTTTACTGGTATTGTTTCTTTCATAATCCAGATTGTACCTTGATCAATCTTTGTTGCAATTCCATTTTCTTTAAAGTCAGTTAACATTGGCCCTGGAGCAATTCCTGTATTCTTTGGTGGGATTACAACATCCATGCTTGCAGTATCTCCACCTCTTGCAAATAGCATGACTTTGTTCTTTCCTAATAGAACGTTAAGTTTGAATGGGGACATATTGGTAAACATGAAAACACATTGACCTGTAACTTTTTCAGATAATTTATCTATGCCTGTAATTCCAGCTTTAGCAAAAGCAAGTTTTGCAACTTTATCTTTAATACTAACAATTTCGACTTCACCTTGAAGTTTTTTTCTTAATGGTAATAATTGTGAACCTCTAACCTTTTCCATTCTAACAAGTGCCATTACTGTATATTTTTTTGGAAGCTCTTGTAGCTGTTGATACATTTGTGTTTTCTTTTTTGGATATGCAGTTCTATTCTCATGCATTTTACTTTGTCACCTTGTGCACTAGTTTTGCAGCTTTACCCATAGTTGTTTTAACCATGTATTTTCTAATATTTTTATCTCCATTTGGAAATTTAGTTTTCAAATTGTTAATTACTGCCATTGCATTTGCAGCTACTTGATGTTCATCCATAGTTGTATCGCCTATTTTACATGAGATTGAAAGTGAATTTTTCACTCTAACTCTGATTGAAGTCTTGAATCTACTTAGGAATGATTCTATAGGTGCATTAAATGGAACAGGTGTTGGCATTTTGCCTCTAGGTCCCAAAAGTTGTCCTAATGATTTACCTACTACCGGCATTAGTTTTGTATCTGCTAAAAAGAAATCATATTTGTTTATTAATTTTCTAGAAGCTCTTTTGTCTTCTGCTAATTTAGTAACTTTATCGTTATCTAAAACTTCATCTGCTTTTGCATCTTTTGCTTTTAGTCCCATATCACCTTCAGCCATTACGCAAACTGCTGCTGGTTTTGACATTTGATTTGGTAGTTGAATTACTTCGTTGAACGCAAATCCTTTTTTCACATCTATATCTTTTAGAGTGATGTAAAGTTCTAGTGATTCTTTAAACTTACGTTCTTTTTCACTTTTCTTTGCTTCTTGGATTAATGCAACTATTTCAGACTCGTTTACCATGTCAAAAACCTTAATCTCTCACTTATTATCGTTTAGAGTAATTATTTGTGATTGCATCATTTTTCTAAAATCTGTGTATCTTTTTCTAAATTTTAGTAAATTTTTGACTTATTCTGCCAAAACTTACATTTACTACTAAAATTTACTTATTTTAAGAAATGGCTAAAGTTGATGATTTAGATCTAAAATTATTGTCTGAACTAAAAAAAGATGGAAGTATCTCTATTCCGCTTTTGGCAAAAAAATTAAACATCAATGCATCTGTTTTGTACAGTCGAATAAAGAGACTGTTGAAAAAAAAGATGATAAAGAAGTTTACTATAGATATCGATGAGAATCAATTAGGTTTTGGTGTTAAAGCATATGTTGGAATTAATAGAGATCCTAAATTCAAAACAAAAATTCATGAAAATCTTCTAGAAATTGCAGAAATTGATAGAATTATTGAGGTTACGGGAAGATTTGATTTGATGGTTGGTGCTTTAGCAGAAGATTTGGAACAATTGCACAGTATCGTGGTTGACAAAATTGGGAAAATTGATGGAATTCAGAATACTGAAACATTTGTTGAGTTGGAAAGAACTGAAAAATCTCCGATGTATCTATCTAGTTAACTAACTTTTCGTCCCATTTACCATCGTTAACTTCGACAGTAATCTCTTTTGGTGTTTTACCTTCTACTTTAATGCCTAAACATTGACATGTACCGATAATCTGTTTTGCAACTGATTTTATTTCTGATGCATATGATGTTTCAAGTTTGACATTTGCGACTTTGACTACTGCATCCATTCCAATATCTGCGACCCATTCTGTACCTGCTGTACCTGAGCCTTTTGTTATGTTTGCTTCTTTTAGTATAAGTGCTGAAGCTGATGGAATTCCAACTTCGATATCCCATTCTTTAGTATCTGTATCAACACTAACTGTAACTGGAACTTTCATTCCTTTGAAGTCACCAGTCTTTTCATTAATCTTATTGATGACTTCCATAATGTTTACTCCTAGTGGACCAAGTGCTGGACCGAGTGGAGGACCTGCAGAAGCTTCTCCTCCTGTAACTTGTGCTGAAATTGTTTGTTTGTCGCCCATTTGAAATTTGTCTCTTTTTTAATGATTTATTCCTTCCTATGATGCAACTGGTTTTAGATAGTTTGCATCTACTGTAACTGGTAATTGATATGGTGCATCTAACAAAATTACTGTAGCCTCTTCTTTATCATGATCAACTCTTGTAATTGTAGCTTTCATTCCTTTGAACGGTCCGCCAATTATTTCAACTGTTCCATCGACTGCTAATTCTGAAACTGTAGATTTCTTTACAAGGTAATTTTCAATTTCACTAAATTCTAATTCCCCTCTTAATTGTCCTTTCACATGTCGTAATCCTTGTGTTGCCATAAACATAACTTGTGGATCATTTGCTTCGATAACGACATATCCTTTTAGGTTTTCAACAATTAAAACTGATTGAACCTCTAACTCGCCGCTTCTCATTTTTGCCTCAAGTTGTCTTAAAACAACCTTTTCTTGACCTCCTGTAGTTCTGAGTGCAAATAGATGAGAGTTAGTTATTTCTGACATTTTATCTCTCTATTTGAATATCATTCCTGGTGAAATTGTCGCAAAGATGAATTGAATTCCGAATCCTAATAATCCTACTGTGGCAAAGCCAAACAAGACTAATCTGAGGTGTTGCTTGTAAACCTCCTTGTCGGATTTCTTCGTTAATTTTATAGTATTAACTATATTCTTGAGCATAAGTTTTGGTTTCAAATGATAATGAAAAATAATAAAGTGTCAATATATCTTTTATTCATGGATTTACTGGTTGCGTTCAAAAATGACGCTGTAGGTCATAATATGGCCAAATTTATCTCTCAAAAGATGGAGAAAGAGGGGGATGTGTACCGTGGTAATAACTTCGATTTAATTGAAATTGACTCTCCTGCCATCTCTGCAGATTGGTTGGATGAAAAATATGATTATGATGGATTTATTTTCTTATCAAAACATGCAGCTGAATCTGGAACTCTCGCTTTGACTTGTCATAGTACTGGAAATTTCAATGAAGCAAAATTTGGTGGAAATTCAAAAGAATTGGCAATACCATATCCTAATTTGCAGAAAAAATACCTACAAAAACTCTGGAATCATCGTGAATCTTTTTCAGATTTTGATATAACCATAGAGGCTACTCATCATGGACCTACTCATCTTAAGAAACCGTCAATCTTTGTAGAAATTGGAACAACTGAACTACAATGGAATGATGAAACTCTTTGTTCATCGGTAGCACAGTTGGTAATAGAAACACTTGAGACTACATCTGATTCACATCCATTTGCCATTTGCTTCGGCGGAACTCATTATTCTGAAAAATTCACAAAAGAATTACTTTTTGGAAAATATGCCTTAGGAACTGTGATGCCAAAACACGCATTAGAGTTTTTGAATCCTGATCTCTTTGAACATTTGATTACACAAAATTATGGGGCGGAAGCGGCTTTACTTGATTGGAAAAGTCTAGGAAAACATAAACAAACTCTAATTGATCTTCTCTCAACCACAAATTTAGAGGTTATAAAAATTTGAAAATAGAAGAAAAAATTTATAGAAAATTATTGGAAGTTCCTTCAGGTCATGTAACAACATATGGTGATCTTGCAAAAGCAATCAATCTAAAAAATGGACAAAGAATTGTAGGTCAAATAATGAAAAAAAACCCATTCCCTGTTATTGTTCCATGTCATCGTGTTGTAAAATCTGATGGAACTGTTGGAGGTTATGCATATGGTTCTGAAAGAAAAATGCATATGTTATCTGAAGAAGGATTAAAACTTAACAATCATAAAATTTTAGATTTTAAAAAAAATCTATATCGTTTCTAAGATTTTTGTGTAGTAATTTCTTCTGCAATGACAGTTCTTAGATGTGCTTTATTTCTTATTGTATTACCACCAATTTTCTTATAGATTGCTTTGAATGATTCGTTTGTGATTTCCTTACGATCCTTTGATATTTTGAGAAGATATCTTAATGCACGAACCTTGTTAACATATACTGTTTTTTTACCCACTCGTGCACCTTTTCTTCCTTTCTTAGAACCTTGTCCTGTACCTCTTTTTGCTTTTTGAATTCTTTTTGCTTGTGCTCTTCCATGAGATGTACCTGTAAATGATTTGATTGTAATTGTATTTGCAGTAATTAAACTTCTAATGTCATCTCTGGTAATAGCGTCTGCAATATCATCTAAATGATCATTATCAAATCTTACACGATTTACACCAACGCCGACAATTCTTGAGACAAGTCTCTTTTTTGATTTAAGATTAACTGGCATTTTGACTCACTCTTGCATTAAACACTTTGAATTTTTTTTCTATTGCAATTTTCATAATTTCTCTTCTCTTTTTTGCTCCTACACTATGTCCAAATCTGATTCCATCTTCTTTTGGATTGAGATTATCTAAATCACCTGTATTGTGTATTAAATTATCTGTATAACCTGATGGGTGTAATCCATAAGCAATCTTTGGTGTGCCATATCCAACTTTAACTAATCCTGGACGACCACGACTTTTCTGTTTTCTTTGATGGTTATCCATTCCTTTTGGTTTTCTCCAACCAGTTTCCAATCTAGTATATCTCCAGCTCTCTGGACGAATAAACTCCGGTCTGCTAACTCTTCTTTCTTCTCTTGCTTGAAGTTTTTCTTTATTGATTGGCATAGAGTTAAACTTTGAAATTTAACATAAATACGTATCTAAGTTTCAAATTATTGGATCTGAGAAAGAGATAATAATATTCAATTTTTCCCAAAAGTCCTTGACTATGACACATAGTATTGAGAGGGATTTCTGATATGTCTAACACTAGTTCAAAAGTACATGATCAACTAGTAGCATTTGGAGTAAATCCTCATTCAATTCATCGAAATTTAACTGTCGAAAAACTTGTTGAACAATCAATTGAAACAAATGAAGGAATGTTAACTTCTACAGGTTCGTTATCTGTAAAAACCGGAAAATATACTGGCCGTTCCCCACAAGATCGTTACATAATTTATGATGATGAAACTCATGAAACAATTGATTGGGGTGATGTCAACAGACAATTTCCAACTGAAAAATTTAATTCTGTTTTTGAAAAAATGAAAAAACATGCAGAAGGTAAAGATCTTTTTGTATTTGATGGATTTGTAGGTGCTGATAAAGAAAATAGGTTGGCAATTCGTGTAATTAACGACCATGCATGGCAAAATCTGTTTTGTAGACAATTGTTTGTTAGACCATCAAATGAAGAATTAGATACTCATGACCCAGATTTTACAATTTTATGTTTAAATGATTTTGAAACAATTCCTGAAATTGACGGAACTCGAACAAATATTTTCATTTTAATTAATCTCTCAAAACGAATTGTATTGATTGGCGGAACAAATTATGCTGGAGAGATGAAAAAATCTATGTTTGCTGTAATGAATTATTTAATGCCAAAAAAAGATGTTTTCCCAATGCATTGTTCTGCAAATATTGGTAAAGACGGTGATACTGCATTATTTTTTGGTTTATCTGGTACTGGAAAAACAAGTCTATCTGCAGATCCTGAACGTATGTTGATTGGTGATGATGAGCATGGTTGGTCTCAAAGTGGAGTTTTTAATTTTGAAGGTGGTTGTTATGCAAAATGTATTAATCTCAATGAAGAAGCAGAACCGCAAATTTGGAATGCCATAAAATCTGGAGCAGTTCTTGAAAATGTTGTAGTAAACAAAGACACTTTGAAGCCAGACTTTGATGATGGTAGTCTAACTGAAAACACTCGAGCAGCATATCCTCTAGATTACATCCCAGGAGCTGTAATTCCAAGTGTAGGAGGTCATCCTAAAGTTATAATATTTTTAACCGCTGATGCATTGGGCGTATTGCCACCTGTATCAAAATTAACAAAAGAAAGTGCAATGTTTCATTTCATGTCAGGTTACACAAGTAAACTTGCTGGCACTGAACGTGGAATCAAAGAACCAAAAGCAACATTTTCTGCATGTTTTGGTTCTCCATTTATGCCTCGTTCTGCATCTGTATATGCAAAAATGTTAGGAGAAAAAATTCTTGAACATAATACGGTTGTTTATCTGATTAACACTGGATGGTCTGGAGGTCCATACGGTGTCGGAAAAAGAATTAGCATAAAATATAGTCGTGCAATGGTAACTGCCGCTTTAACCGGAAAATTTGATTTAATAAAATTCAGACATGATGATACCTTCAATCTTGATGTTCCTACTGAATGTCCTGGAGTACCTTCTGATGTATTAGATCCAAAAAATACATGGATTGACAAGGATTCCTATGATATGTCTGCAAAGAAATTAGCACAAATGTTTGGTGAAAACTTCACAAAATTCAAAGATGTTTCTACTGAAATAAGAAATGCTGGACCTCAAATTCAATAATTCTTTCTAAATTTTAATCCCACGACTATCACAATACTGAAAATTATACCTAAAATTATTAATGCTCTTTCTGGTAGTTCTGAATTTTCAACAATTGGTTTTTGTTCGCTCAAATCTTCTTTGATGTCATAAACTTCATAAACATCAAATGTATTTTCATTACTCTTTACATTTGCTTCAATCCAATACCTTCCTGCATCATATAATTTTAAACTCTCAATCTTCTTTGGTGTTATGGAAATGTTACGTTCTTCAAATGTTTCGCTATTAGTAATTGTAATCTTTGCATATTCCCAATCTAATGGTTGTTTTATCTGAAAAGATATTTCATTTTCGGTTTCTATAATAACTATTGTAGCTTCATTAACTCTAACAATTATTGGAATTTGATAAACCACATCATCATCATCTGTAATTAACGCTCTGGTCTCAAAAATATCTGATTCATTTTCAATTAATTTTGCAGTTATGTATAATGTCGAATTTTTAATTTCATAATCAAATTTGATACCCTCTACATCTGAAAATTTTACTTTTTGAATATTAACAATTCCGTTCAGTGAATTAATCTTAATCTCCTGTTCTTCAGAAATTTTATGCTCAGATAGATTAAAAATTAATTTTGGTGGCTCAAAAATTAATTTTGAATTAAATGCTTTTTTCAAATCTATTCTTCCTGCTCCTCCAGCGTTAAATTCAAACTCTTTGTTGTATTGATCTGTAATTATATTTGAAGTTGTGACTAGTATGGATTTAATCTCTTGAGGTGTTAAATCTGGATTTTTTTCTAATAACAATGCAATTGCCCCTGAAACATGTGGTGCGGCATAACTTGTTCCACTTGTAATATTATAGAAATTTTTCAGTGAAGTTGTATTTACAAAAACTCCAGGTGCAACTAAATCTGGTTTTTGATAAAATGGAGAAACTGGGCCTCTTGAACTAAATGTTGCAATAAAATCTGGATGATTAAATATGTTAAGTGTACCTGATGTTTCAGTCTCAAGAATTTTCTTTAATTCTAATCCTTCTTCTCTTGTCATTGAAACTGTGGGAATTGATGGATAGTAATCGGCACTAACGTATTCATGAATTAACTCTCCAAAAAATATTCCTGGTTGATTGTTGTAAACGATTAATCCTTTTGCACCGTTCTTTGATGCAAAAATTTCTTTATCAGAGAAAAAAACAATCTCATTTAATTCTCCTCCTCTTTCTGCCAAAACTATTTTGCCTCTAACATCTATATCGTCAAAATCATTATCTCTACTGTATTTACCAAATATAATATCGGCTGATATAGGATCTGAAATTATATCTGTTCCTAGCATTGGTAATACTTGGAATTGTGTTTCTCCAACCACTAATGTTGAAACCATGCTTGAATCTTGATTGTTATAGGTTGCTCCTACTGTGACTGCGTTAGGATTTCTTGCTGGACTGCCAATGGTACTTTTTTCTGGTCCACTATTTCCTGCAGCAGCTACTACCACTATACCTTGATTTATTGCATTATTCACCGCTTCGTCAATTTTGTTATGAGTCATGTTTACTCCAAGACTGATGTTTATGATATCAACTTTATCTTCTATTGCCTGATTGATAGCTTTGATAATTAAATTCGATGGAACTGATTCTCCATCTGATGACACTCTATATGAAAAAATTTCTGTCATCGGTGCAATACCTTTCAGTTGACCATCAGCTGCAATAATTCCTGTCACCTGTGTTCCATGTCCGTTTGTATCCTGGGGAACTGTATCATTATCAACAAAATCATATCCTTTCAAAAATCTAGATGTTTGATCCTGATTAAAAAAATCTGGATGATTTAAATTAATTCCAGTATCAATTACACCAATCTTTACACCTTTGCCTGTAAAACCTAATTGTTTTGGAAATTCCGCACCAATGTATGGTCCACTATTATCTAACAATAATTCATAATTTTCATCCAAAGTAACAAAATTTGTAATTATAAATGAAAATAACCCTCCTAACAATAATGTGAAAAGCAAAAAATTTCTCATATTTGATATATTTTCTAATTGGTAATAATTCCTTTAGAAAAACAATAAATTACTTCCATTTTATCCATCAATATGGGAAAATATACACTTCCTGAGATGCCTTATGCATATGATGCACTAGAGCCTCACATTGATGCACAAACAATGGAAATTCATCATTCAAAACATCATCAAAAATACACTGATGGTATGAATGGTGCATTAGAAAAACTTAGTCCTGAACTACAAGGTAAGGACATTGAAGAAATTTTGTCAAACATCAAACAAGTCCCTGACGATGTTAAGGGTGCCATTAACTTTAATGGTGGGGGATACGATAACCATAAACTGTTTTGGAACAGTATGAAACAAAATGGTGGTGGTGAACCAACTGGCGCAATCTCTGATGCCATCAATGATTCCTTTGGATCTTTTGCAGAGTTTAAAGAATTATTCTCTAGCAAAACAGCTCCAATTCAAGGAAGCGGATGGGGTTGGCTTGTATACAATCCAAACTCTGGTAAAGTCGAATACAAGGCAATGTCAAACCAAACTAGTCCACGAACTGAGGGTTTAGTTCCTCTATTGGGATTAGATGTTTGGGAACATGCATACTATCTCAAGTATCAAAACAAAAGACCTGATTACATAGCTGCTTGGTGGAATGTCATCAATTGGGATGAAGTAAACGATCGATTCTCAAAAGCAAAGTAATACTCTTTTCTTTTTTCTTTTATTTCAAAAACTCTAATTTTTATACAGTATATACATTACAAAATCATGAGCGAAGAGCAAGCCCAACAAATGTTACAACAAATGCAAATGCTTGAAAATATGTATGCAGAAATGTCACAAAAAGAAAATTCTATAAAAAATATAATGCGTGATGCTGATTCTGCAATAAAATCAATTCAAGAAATTAAAGCAAATCCTGATTCTGAAAGTTTAGTTCCAGTTGGAATGGGCACTTTTATCAAAACTAAAACTATTCCAAATGAAAAAATTGTAGTTAATGTTGGATCTGGAGTTGCAATAGAAAAGGATCATGATTCAGCACTTAGTTATTTGGAATCGAAAATTAAAGAATTAGAAGTTGCATTGCAAGAAACAAACGCGCAAAGACAACAAATTGCAGCAAATCTAGAACAAGGAAAACAACAGATGCAACAAATTATGCAACAACCAAAATCTTAATCATGATAATATGTTTGATAATCTAAAAAAAGCATTTTCTAACGCATCTACCGGATTTAGTGAAAAAGATCTTAACGAAAAAGATATCGAAGATGTTCTGTTTGAATTAGAGATAAATTTGCTTGAATCTGATGTGGCTACTGAAGTTATTGATTCGATTAAAGATAGTTTAAAAGAAAAAATAATCGGTTCTAGAGTTGAAAAGAAAAACATACAAAATTTTGTCAAACAAAGTCTAATTGAATTTATTAGTGAAACTTTTGATAATGCAGGTCATGTTGATCTGGTGGCTAGGATTAATGAAAAAAAATCATCAAATGAACCCTTCATTGTTGTATTTGTTGGAATAAATGGTACCGGAAAAACAACATCGCTAGCTAAAGTTGCAAATATATTAAAAAATGAGAAATTATCTGTAGTCATTGCAGCTGCTGATACCTATCGTGCAGGTGCTATTGAACAACTTCGTGAACACACGAATAGACTTAATCTCAAAATTATTGCACAAAATTATGGTTCAGATCCTGCTGCTGTTGCAAAAGATGCTGTTTTGTATGCTAAATCTCACAAAGTTGATTGTGTATTAGTTGATACTGCAGGACGAATGCAAACTAGTTCTAATTTGATGGAACAAATTGCAAAGATTACAAAAGTTGTAAAACCTGATATGAAAATATTTGTAGGTGATTCTTTAGCAGGAAATGATACTGTAAATCAAGCACGTGAATTTCATAAACAAGTAAATTTTGAATGTTCAATTTTAACTAAAAGTGATGCAGACGCTAGAGGAGGTGCAGCATTATCTATTGTAAATGTAACATCATCTCCAATTATCTATGTTGGTGTGGGTCAAGAATATGATGATATTGTAAAATTTAGCAAGCAAACTTTTCTTGAAAATGTTTTTGAATCTACTGATATTGATGTTCTATCATCATCTGAAATTAAAAAGTCTAAACCAGAACCAGAACCAGAACCAGAACCAGAACCAGAACCAGAACCAGAACCAGAACCAGAACCAGAACCAGAACCAGAACCAGAACCAGAACCAGAACCAGAACCAGAA
>JABGTD010000012.1 GCA_018647405.1 Nitrososphaerota archaeon
GGAATTAGAAAGAAATTCTAAAAAATCAAGCCTATTTTGAGGTCGCTACCTTGTGGTAAATCCTAGACCTTCTCGCTCTACCTTGTGGCTAATCCTTGGGATTCTTACTTTTGTTTTGTCTGAATTGCTTTGTTTTGCTTTTCTCATGTTATTACTCTGGGTAAACATACTTAGATCTTAAGCATTTTTGAAATGTATTCCATAGCCTTAAGTTCTGAAATAACATTGGTAATTATTGAAACCTGTATTCATTATTGCAATAGTGGCAGTTGCTATGATTGGAGTTATGATTCCAAGTGTTTTTGCAACATCTGGCACGATTTCTTTAGAACATGATGAATTTACATTATATGGTGATGGAAGTTTAACTACATTTTCAGTAATTGGGGAAATAACTGATTATATCCATAGACCAATGTTAGAAATCACACACAATGATACAGTAATTCAAACAATTAAGTTAGTTCCTATTAAAAATACTTTGTACAGTGTAATTGGATTAGATAAAAATTGGTCTAGTGGTGAATATTTTGTAAATTTAAAATATGAAAATAAAATCCTAGATTCTAAATCATTTACTATTTTTAGAGATAACGAAGTTAAATCAAAAACTATGATTCATGAAAACATGTCTTTAATTATTGAACCATTTCTTTCAGTAAATACTGAAAAATTAATTGTAAATAATCTATCTGATAAACGTATTCAGATTTTAGGAAATATTGACACTCTGAACCAGTATGGATCCTCCGTAGTTGTTTCTCTAATAAAGCCTGATGGTACGACTACTAATAATCATCTACACATTTCAGAGAATGGTTCATTTGAAACTGTAATACCTAACATTGATAGAAGTTGGATAAGTGGAAAATATCTCATCACTGCAAATTATTTAGATACTCCACAACTTTCTACATCTTTTGTAATAGAAAATGAAACTGAATCATCAACATTTAAAAAATTTAAACTAATTGGCTCATTTACAGTGTCTTCAGAAATTTCACATGATTATACAATACTTGCAATATCTGGAAATGTTAAAACTGATGAATCTGAGATGCTTCTACAGATTATAAAACAAGACATTGTCATGTTTGAAGATACTTTGTTTCTAAATGATCAATCATTTGAAACAAGTACAGTTCTGTATGATTATACTTTAAACACCCCTTGGGAGTATGGGGATTATCAAATTATTGGATCAATTGGAGACGAATCTTTTCATTCTGACTCATTTACCTTATATGAACAGTCTTTTTCTATTTTTAATATTTCAGGTATGGGTTTGTTCCAAAATCTTGAAGATGGAGTACAAAAAATGGTAGATACTGATAAAATCATAATTTCATTAGGTGAAGAAAAACAAATAATCTTATCTGGTGATTTGGAGAATTATTCTTCTGGATCTGTAATTGATGTACATTTAGTTAATCCTGATGGTATTGATTCTGTTAGTCATTTGTATGCATCATCAAGTGGTTCATACTATATGCCAATTATCATTGATGATTCTTGGATTTCAGGATCTTACACAGCATATGTTACATATGGTGATTTCATAGATGACCCATCTTTATTTGAAGTAATTAACAATGTCATACTTGTAAAAGAAACAATTTTAGAAAAAGAAACATCTGAAATTATTTTACAAGAGTTAAAAAATTATTCTATTATTTTGGATAATTCACAAAGTGTTGACAGTGTTCATTATACTGCTGCTGTGAATTCATATTCAGGTAAGGTATCAATTACTATTTCCCTAAATGATGAATTACTCCAAGAAGAATTTGCTTATCCCTCTAGTGAAGGAGTAATTGATTATTATTTACTTTTAGATGAAGACTGGGTTTCCGGAGATTACATTGTATCCTATGTTGAAAATAATATTTCAACTCCATTTGGAACTTTTGAAATTTTTAATAATTATATTGTTGAAGATATAGTGAAAGATGTTACAGTAGTAGAAGAATTAAGTGATGCACATCTAACACTTGATCAATCAATGTTTAAGAGTTCATCTCATGCCGTAGAATACCTGCAATTTTCAGGTAAACTAGTTGATGATTCCACAAAA
>JABGTD010000010.1 GCA_018647405.1 Nitrososphaerota archaeon
TAGTGTGATGAGGTTTTGGTTACTCTAAGTGTGAAATAATATTGTCCAATCACGATAAATCACAAATTCCTCATGATATGTCATGTTAGTTGAGATTCCAGACTTAGACGTGATATTTGGTCTTGTGTTGGCCTTCATAGGTGGATTATTCACATTATTCGTATATTCTAAATTAAAGGCAGATTCAGCCTCTAATAAGCAAACAAAGGCAGATTCAGAGCGTTTAGAGTTCTATGAAAGACAGTTAATTGATCTTAAAATCAAATTAGACGCAATTGACTTGGAAAATCTTAGCTTTTCTCAACAAATACCACAAAATATTGTAAGAAATGAGGAAAAACCGGTGCAAGTCGTGCCTGAACAGGTTCAAGTTCCGGCTAGAGTGGAGAGAACACCTAACATGAGCAGTGGTGATATCGTTGAGGCTGTACTGGGACTAATCACAGACAGGTCACGCACATCACGTGATATTCAAATCACATTAGGTAAGAGTAGAGAGCATATTTCCAGGACAATGAAGAAAATGTCTGATGATGGGTTGGTGGAGAGAAACACCAACGCAAAACCATACAGCTACTCAATTACCCAAACTGGCCTTTCCAGGTTGTCTGGAACAGGTACAACACATCAAATTATAGCCCCACAGACCTCCTAGTTGGATAAAATCAAGGCACATTTTATGATCTGAAAGGTTTTTTGACTTTGTTGAATTGTGTTTGATATGTTGATTTTTTGCTGGCTTTACTCATATTTTCTATTGTAATTTATGATATAATAATAAACATAATTAATTAATACTAGTTTATCATATATTATGATATGAGTGAGGTTTCTGAAGAATTAGTAAAGATAACATCAGGTGGAACCATCTCCATACCTAAGCAATTTAGACGATATTTAGAGATGCAGAAGGGTGATTACCTCAAAATAGGCTTGGAAGGAGACCATTTGGTGGTCCGAAAAGTGCGTATTTCTTAGTTTTCTGAAAGTTTTGGGGCGGTATTTGTGAGTTTTAGAGTGTGATAAGCCCATTCTCTGCCTTTTTTGGCTCTTTCAACCTTGTTTTTAGAGGTAAATCTGGCCAAATATGTCGAAATTACGCTAAGTTTGATTGGTTGGTTGTATTCATCCTCATATTTCTCTAGTATGTCTGAAGAGGTGAATTTGCCGGTTGGGTAGTATTTGTCTACTATATGCCATATCTTACCTCCAACTGACTCTACTCCAGGGTTGTCTGCAGTTTCTTCAATATTCATCAAGTCTAGTAAATCGAAAATTTTGAGGACTTTGTCACGATTGATGTTGCCCTCCAAGTTGAACTTGTATTTGGCTCCATCCTTATCCTCTAGATCTATTCTAATTCTTTTTCCTGCCATTCAGATCAATAAGGATCCAACCTTAACTCATCAACTGATCTTCTGAGATTTGTTAACTAACAGGTTTGTTAACATTGACTGCCTAGCCCACGCCTGAGTGTTTTTTTGTTATTAACAAAACCATCTCCTATGCCCCCTAGAATTGAGGATATTTCACGCCTAGACTGGAAATAAAGGGGTGATTTTATGATATTAACAATGTTAACAGCCATCTTCACGCCTAGACTGGAAATTAGGGGGTAAAATGGGCTTCTTTTCACTTTCCTTAACACGTTCTTAACAGTTGTTAACCCAGCCAGTTCCATCGTTACTTTCAATGAGATATTCAGTTACTATGCCTGTTGGTGTTGTAAATGAGAGTGTTAGTTGTGTTGCACTGTTGACCATCCTCAAACATTTTAGATTTTTCATAAAATTCCCTCACAAATTTCATTTTTTATTTTTCTTTTTTGATATCCCACACACCTATCTTTCCAGTGTTGCCTTTTCTAATTTTTTTAAAATGAGAATTCATATTCATACTATTTTATTTTATTTTATTATACAATCTAGTTATCATTAGAAATGAAGGTGTCTGGGAACGATCCTATCGATCTGAGAAGAGTCAACAAGAACGATCAGTCTTGTGAAGTTTTTCAAAAAGATCAGTTGAACTGTTGTTTTGAAATACAATATGATCTCAACATGAGTACAACTACAATCGATCCAATTGACCGTCTTTTAGATGCAGCCCAAAACGGCAAAACTCTAATCAAGAATAGAGACGTACTTCACTTCACATTCATGCCTAATCAGATACTTCACAGAGACCCTGAGCAGGAAAAAATCACACAATCATTACTTCCAATTTTAATGGAATCAAGACCATCAAACCTACTGGTGTATGGCAAGCCTGGAACAGGCAAGACTCTGGTAATTAAGAAAGTACTCTCAAAAATCCAAAAAAGGGTTGAAGAGGGATCATTTCCAATTAAACTAGCATATACAAACGCAAAACAAGAGACAACTCTATACGGATTATTGGTCTCCTTTGGAAGACAATTGGGCCTAGGAAGTCAAAAAACCAATGATGAAAAGATGTGGCTTCCAAGCACAGGCCTATCAATAAGCGAAGTATTCAACAGAATTCTATATGTTTTAGACAAGAACGAAACAAACGCAGTATTCGTAATTGATGAAATTGATTACTTAGCAGAATTAATCCAAAAAACAGGTAAAGATGTACTATACCAAATTACCAGAGCAAACGAGCGATTAACCACAGGCTCATTAACACTAATTGGTGTATCAAATGACCTCACCTTCAAAGAAAGACTAGATCCACGTGTCATTAGCAGTTTGAGTGAGGAAGAAGTCATATTCACAAATTACAATCTACCACAAATCAAAGAGATATTGGATGCTCGAATTGAGGTGGCCTTTGAACAAAACATAGTCTCAGATGCAGCATTAAACCTCTGTTCTGCTATGGCTGGAAGAGAATCAGGAGACGCTAGACGCGCATTAGACCTTCTCCGAGTAGCAGCCGAGATAGCAGAAAGAACCCAAATGCCAACTGTCTCAGAAGACCATATCAGAATGGCAGCAGAAAAGATTGAGGAAAACAAAGAGGTTGTAGCACTTCGTTCCTACCCATTACATGAAAAGTTACTAATCTTAGCAATTATGAAATCATCAGAGATATCCACAGGAGAAGTATATTCAACATACAAAAATCTCTGTAAAGACATACGCCAAAAAGAGCTCACTCAGAGAAGAGTCACTCAAATGCTCAGTGAGATAGAAATGTCAGGAATTATTGTTGGTAGAATCGTCCACCAAGGAACACATGGAAATACAAAGAAATTCAGAATTACGGTCTCACCAGATATGGTAAAAACTACCTTCAAAGATGAGATGCTACTACAAGATATTCTCTAACTAAGTGGTGCAGGCTCTGCATGTTTTGGTTCAATAAAGTCTGACTCTTGAACACGAAAGTCCTTTTGGTAAACCTTCATTGTTTGTAGATTTACAATAATGGCCATTCCTGGGGTAGGTGTAATTCCTACACTTTCCTGGAAATCTGTCTGTCTTTGCCAAGCACCTGAATTGACTATCAAAACCCCTTTGTACATATCAAGACCCACAAAATGGACATGTCCAGAATGGAAGATATCTGGAATATCATCAATTACCATCATATCTTCAGTTTCTGGTGCAATTGGGGTTCTACTTCCGTAAATCGGGCTCATATGCCTAGCTCTTAGAAAATGTCTCATTACAGCAGCTGGCTTGTCATAACTAACTCCAGGTGTGGTTCTGACCACATCATCTATTGATTGGCCATGATACATCAAAACCTTAACTCCATTTAGTGAAACCATTGATGGATTTCCTAACATGAAGAAATTCTCCCTATCCCATAATTGTGAATTGTACATCTTTGGGATTGCAGGTTGTGGAAGCGCCTTTCTTCCTGCATCATGGTTTCCAGATATGAGAAATACTTTGATGTGCTTTGGTATCTTATCTAGAACCTCAAATGTTTTTTGTAATTGCCCTTCTGTTGTTGTTTGATTTAGTATCTTTTCTTGACCTGGGAAAACACCAACTCCATCAATCAAGTCTCCTCCAACAACAACAAATCTAATTTTTCTAGCTATTGGGTCTGCACTTGAAATCCATTTGATAAATTCTGATAACTCTTCTTCCATGAAGAACTTACTTCCTACATGCAAATCTGATAAAAATACTGCATAAGTCTCAGTTTTTGAGCGATTTGTTGTATGTTCTGGTATGTCTGGAAGAAAAATCTCTTTTGCAAAAAATCCACCATTTTTAGCAGGAACTATCTTAAACATTGCAAATTGGTCCATGAGTAAAGTATCTGCGGCATCTTTCAAGTCTCCTTCAAACACTACTATCTCCATTGAACTGGTAGGATCTTCTAGAGTGATTTTTGTGATATTTCTATCTGATTTTCTATCTGAAACCAACCCCCACACGAATAATTCATCATCATTTTTTGTAATTGATTTGACAGATTCGATATCTTTGACCTTTTTTGATTCTGGTCTATCAGACATTATCTGTTTTAATTTGTTAAATCTACTAGCAAATAATTTTCCATATCCTTCAACACCTTCTGCAGATGTTATTTTGCTGGTAGGGTCTGATAAAATCTCAAACTCCACCTGATGTTCCTCATCATCCTTTATTCCTAGATAGATCTCAAAATCTTCTTCATTTATCAAAAACTGCTTTTGTTTTGTCTTTTCTTTAACTACATCTTTGATAATCTGGGCCAATTCCTTAACGTCAATTTTATGTAAAATTTCTAGTGCATCTGGATGGATCTGAAATCCTTTATTCAACGCATAACTAACAGCTGAGGAAATTTCTTCGTCCATTCCAAATAGTGATTAGAGTTTTAATTAAATCTGTTTTACAACAAAACCTCAAATATAGATCGATTAAACGTGCACCATGTTAACTATGAAACGAATAATCTTATTTTTCATATTTACCGCAATTTTCACAGTTGTATATGGTGGCTCTGCTGTAACAAGTGAGCCTACTGAAGAAGAAATTGAAGAAGTAATGAGTTTCTTCGAAGAAATTATCGATACTATAGATGGAATTGGTATCTTTGTACATAATACAACGATAGCATTGCCTATGTTTATTCCAGGTTTTGGTGTAGCTTGGGGTTTGTTTTCAGCTTATTCAACAGGATTTGCATATTCAGCTATAGCAGCTTCAAATGCTCAAGTAGCCCAACTAAACCCGCTGGCAGTACTTTTGACACCATTTGGATTGATGGAGATGGCTTCCTATTCACTTGCAATGTCACGCAGTACGTTACTTGCAAAAGATGTATTTCAAAAAAATTGGAATCAAATTAAAAGTGATAAACTGATCATTTCAATCGAAATTGGAATTGTCGTTGCATTGTTGTTAATTGGTGGCATTGTCGAAATGTGGATGATAGAAACTGCGCAAGGTATGAACGGATAGCATAAAATAGTCACAATATCGGAAATTTGTATGGCAAGCATGAAATGTGTAACATGTGGAATTGGATTTTTCTCAGCAGATGGAGGAGACAAATGTTCCAAATGTAGACCAAGTGCATCTCAAGGTACTGAGACTCACAGCGGATGCGGTTGTGGCGGGCACGACTGCTAACTCTTCTTTTTATCTAAACCACGTAACATTTTTAGTCATAACGAATTTCATAAAATTCAGCTTTGATACAAGATAAAGTTGTAGTAATTACTGGTGCATCTAGCGGAATTGGGTATTCAACTGCTAAGGCACTTGCAAAAAAAGGTGCAAAAATAGTTGCTGGAGCAAGAAGATTAGATAGATTAGAAACTTTGAAAAAAGAAATTACTGACGACGGTGGTGAAATTGTTATTTGTGAAACAGATGTTACCAAAAAATCTGATTGTGATAATTTAGTTAAACAAGCAATTGAAAAGTATGGAACAGTTGATGTTTTGATAAACAATGCTGGATTAATGCCTCTTAGTTTTGTAAAATCTCTAAAAATTAATGAATGGGACAGAATGGTAGATGTAAACATCAAAGGTGTGCTATATTGTACTGCATCAGTAGTTCCTACAATGGTTGAGAAAAAATCAGGTCATATTGTAAATCTTTCATCAGTTGCAGGAAGAGTTGTTTTCCCTGCTGGAAGTGTGTATTGTGCTACAAAATTTGCAGTAGCTGCATTTACAGAAGGATTAAGACAAGAACTCTCTGTACGAAAAAATATTCGAGTTACCAGTATTGAACCTGGAGTTGTACAAACTGAATTAACCAACACAATTACTGAACAATCATTACAAGCATTTGTTGATAAACATAAAGAAATGGAAGGTTTGCAAGCTGAAGATATTTCAAATGCAATTATTTTTGCACTAGAAGCACCAAATCACATGAACGTGAATGAAATTCTAATAAGACCAACTACTCAAGAAGTATAATTATTCGGATTTAGTATCTTTCTCTCTATTCATATGTCCTAAAAGTGCCTTGATTTCTTTACTCATATTATTCGGATCTTTTCCTAAATCTAATTTTTCAGTTATAGTATCTCTCAACTGCAAATTTTCTAATTCAATTCGTCTCTTTTCTATACAATGTAGATGATCATTGTCTGTTGCAGAAATTTTCTTACAGATAGAACATGTTCCCATGTCTTCTTTTTGGTTCACCACGATTTAATTATTTCATGCATGAGAGGCAAATCTCTACTGAATTTTAGCCTATGGAATTAATTCTCTGACTTTTCCAAATATACCAACACGCAATACTACGATTTGGTTTCCATCTAGCTGAATATTTTTCCATAGTTTTTGAATTAGGTAGTTCTTTTAATGAAAACAAATCTCTAATCCCTTTTTGTATTCCTAGATCTCCTACTGGGAACACATCTTTTCTTTGTAAACAGAACATTAGATAGATTTGTGCCGTCCAATTTCCAATTCCTTTGATTTTTGTTAACTCTTCAATTATTTGTTCATTTTTTAATTTTGAAATTTTTCTAAAATCAATTTCTTTTTTAATAATCTGTTTTGATAATCCTTTGATGTAATTGATTTTTGTGCCTGAAATTCCTGTATCTTTTAATTTTTTGTCACTTGTACTCATAACCTGTTCTGGAGTAGGAAATTTTTTGTAAAGTTTTAGGAATCTCTTCGTAATTGCTGTAGCAGATGCTTCTGATAATTGTTGATAGATTATTGCTTCCACAAGTGTTTGGTATGAATTTTTTGTAATTCTCATTGTACATGGACCTATTTTCTTTATCAATGGTTCAAGTTTTTTATCTAAATACAAAGATGAAACCTCTTTTTCATACTTACCTGAAATTTGCAATTTTAATCCAATAGTAATATTTTCAAAGTTTTTTACTGTTGGATTTTTTTTATATTCTCTAGTTAGATTAATTATCTTTAATTTTGTGGGCAACTTTATCTTTTTTTGAATAATTTTTGCCAATCCCGTTCCAATCAAAATTGCTTGCGTTGCACCTGTTACATTGGATGGTTTTCTCTTGGTACTTGAACTCTCAAAATCGATAATTGTATTTTTATTTTTTCCAACAATCACATGTTTGTCTATTGTACTTAGTTCTCCATGATCTAATCCTATACTATCTAAAAGATAACATTCTCTCAAAACATTATTCAATACTAAACGAATTTCTTCTGACTTTGTTTCAGGCTTTTTTGCCCAATCAATAATTTTCTCACCTTCAATGTATTCCATTATCAAAAAATTTTTTGAATTTTTGATAAACTTTGGACCTACATCAATTCTATTTACAATTTTGAGTAATTTGGCTTCATTTGTCATATTTTTCCTTGGAGAATCAATTCTTCGAATTTTTAACGCTACAACATTCTTATCTTTTTTTGCAAGAACAACCATTCCCACATACCCCTTTCCAAGAATTTGACACTTTTCAATCTGTAATGGTCCGGTGAATGAAACATGAGTAATTCCCAATTTTTTTAATTCTATTAGTCGTTTTTTAATCTCAGTTTGTTTTCCCTCTGGAAATGCTAGAATTTTTTTGTAAGGTTCTTTATCGAAAACGCTAATTGGTTGAAAATGCTGTGTCATCAGTAGTTATCAGTTTTGAAATGCTCTTTTTAACAGATTTGCTTTGTTTGTCTTTTCCACTTGTAATTTTAAATCCCTTTTTGAAATCATTTCTTAATCCTTTTGGAATTCCTGATTGTCCAATATGATTTTTAATTAAATCATTAAGGTATGTTTTGGCATTTTCATATCTTCGAGTTTGTAATGATTGCAATTTCCCTTCCTTATCTGTCCACATTAATTTTGATTTTTTGGAATTAATATTGATAAATTTAGTTGCAAACTCACCAGAAAACACATCCGGCCCTGTTCTTATTTCATTTTTTGATATGGTTAGTGATTCTAATAAGAACAACAAACTAGCTTTGGTTTCATCATATGCTATGGCATCATTTCTAAGAACATTAAATCCCTCATTGATCATTTGAGACTCAATTGAGCTAGATGCACGTTTAATCTGCCCATAAACAATGTCATCACTCCTTTTTTTGTATGTAAAATTCACAATTAGTAAATTTTTTGCAATTTCAACAGGAATCTTAATTTTTGATTTTTCTTTAAAGTATGAAATTGAATTCTTCTTTAAGAAATTTCTAGCAATTAAAATGAAATTTGTAACATTTTGAATTGATATTGCAGCTCCAAGATTTCTATTCCTATCTATTGGATCAATTATTACTATTGGAGATTCAAATTTTCTTGGAGATTCTCCAATCATTTCATTATTTTGTAATTTTGAAATTTTCTTTAAGACATTTTCAAAGCTACCCAGATAGTAAATTAAAACTTCACAAACATAACCACTGAATCCTTGCTTTGCAATCTCTGCTCCATACATTCCATTAATTTTTAAAAAACATTTCAAAACTCTAATGTCATCTTTCATTGAACCCGTTAGTTTTTCACTCATAAACTCTGTATGAAATGTTGATCTATCAGCTGCACTTTTCCATTCTCCTTTTTTAATATCATAACACGGTACAACATTAACTCCAACTCCATCAATGTCTGCTTCAACAAATGGATGTTCTGAATATCTTACATACGGTTTGAATTTTTTCAGTGAATCAAATCCAATTTTCTTACCAATTATTTCAAAATTTTTTTCAGTTGTTGTTTTTTTAAATTTTACAAAAATATCAATATCAATTTTTTCTGGAGTCCATGTTTCTTTTGCATACGAGCCTCCAAAATGTACTGATACGACCGCTTTTTGTTTCTCAGTTTCTTTGTTTACTAGACTAAAAACCTGATTTGCAATTTTATCTACTTTTTTTCTTAGTATGTTGTTTGGAATTGCTATTTGTTTTGATTTTTTTATGATATCACTTTTTATTTTGCATCAACCTCCAGTAAATCTGAATATTCTGGTCCCTTTGGACTTAAAACACTTCTTTTTACTTTGATTTTTGATACAGTTTGTGTACCAAATTCAACAGTCTGATATTCTTTCATCATGACTGAAATGTCGTTAATTTTCTTTTTTACTCTAAAAATTGTCAAGTGAGGTTTGAATTTTTTATCATTTTCAAAACCCAACGATGTTAATTTTATTCCTATTTCATTTGCTATGGCGGTTAATTTCTCTCCACCATTTTCATCAATTCCAATCCAGATTACTCGTGGATTTTTTAAATTTGGAAATCCTCCTACACCTCTCAACGATAAATCAAAAGAAGAAAATGATATTTTCTTAATAGTATCTTTTACTTGTTCACATTTCCTTTCATCAATTTCTCCTAAGAATTTCAAAGTAAAATGAATCTGATCAATTTTTGTGGGTTTTGCATCAATCTGAACATTTTTTTGAAATGTTTGAATATTCTTCAAAATTTTGTCATTAGAAATTTCAACTGCTACAAAAACTCTCATGAAAAATAAAACGTTAGTAATTATTTATCGCTACCTTCATAGACTAGTCATTCAAAAATAATCTGTGTCAAAACTGGTTGTTTGTTTAACTGGAATGCCTGGTGCAGGAAAATCAACTATTGTTTCAAAATTAAAGGAAGGTGGTTATGAAACATTTAGTCTTGGTGATGGTGTTAGAGCTGAGGCTAAAAGACTAGATTTGGAACCTACAGGTGAGAATCTTGGTAAACTCATGTTAAATTTACGTGAAAAAAATGGACCAGGTGCAATTGCAAAATTACTTAAAAATTCTATTGAAAACTCAACTCATGAAATTATAATTATTGATGGCATACGTTCAATACATGAAATTAATGTTCTAAAAGAAACTGGAAATGTAAAACTTTTAGCTGTAATCGCATCTGCTGATACAAGATTTAATTTTCTTCGTGAACGTAAAAGATCAGATGATCCGTTAACAAGAGAAAAATTTGAAGAACGTGATAATCGTGAAATTGGTGTTGGCTTAGAAGAAATTATTGGACTTGCTGATAAATCAATTGAAAATAACAATGTAACAATTGAGGAAATGGTAAAATCTGCAATCAAAATATTTCAAAAGTGGATTGAATAATGAATCAAAAAACAACAATTCAAATTTTCTGTCAAATCAATCCTTCTGAAGATCCTGAAAAAGTAAAATCTGCAATAAATAACATTTTTCCTGAAATAGAATTAGAAATATCTGATACAGAAATTAGTGGAAAAACAAATAATTTTTCAATTCTATCCCAAATTTCAAAATCAATTCATGAAAAAAACACCAAAAACACCTATCAACGTATTCTCAAAAAAAATAGTGATGGTGACTCCACTTGGTTTTATCTCAATAAACAGGCAGCATTTGTAAATACTGTAGCCTTATGCAGTGAAGCAAACGAATCATCTTTAGGCCCAATTAAGATAATTTTACGCTCAAACGACATAGAACAAGTAATTGATTCTATCACAAATTAGACAACTAGCTATTTCTATCCATTTTGAGAGCTTTTTTTTAGCTCAGTTATGAAAAATCGATTTTTACAGCATTTGTTATGAAAATACAATTAGCAATAATTGGCGCAGTATTGATAGCTGGTGGAATTTTATTCTTACCTGAAACAATGAGTCAATTTCCTGCAGGTACATTAGTTCTTGATGCATTAGTTGCAGATGCCACTAACATTAAGGAATACAATCAGCATACAAGCCAAGTCGGTGATACATTGTATGATGTTGGATTAAAGGCAGGAGATACAGTAGTAGATGTTGCAGGTCAAGTTGAAAACACTATCGATGAAACAGAAATCCCTGAGATTGACTTTCTAAAATTTGATGAATAATCTAAATTTCAATTTCAAGTAGATCTTTTGCAGCTATAACTGATTCATGAATCTGTTTTGCTTCATTTAGTAAAATTGATTCGTCATTATATCTTGCTGAAAAGTGTGTTAAAATGAGATTTTTTACATTTGCATTTTTTGCCAATTCTGCTGCTTCTTTTGCAGTTGAATGATTTGTCTCAATTGCTCTATCTTTTAGTTCATATGAAAATGTACAATCAAAGCTCATGTAGTCACTATTTTTGAAAAATGCTTGTAATTTTTCAGTAGGACGTGTATCACCTGAAATTCCAATTTTCTTACCTGGTCTTTTTTCACCTGTTACTTGTGATGAATTAATTTTTTTACCCTCTACTTCTACGGAATTACCATTTTGTAACTCCTGCCATAATTTCCCTTCCGGAATTCCTAACTCTTTTGCTTTTTCTGGATAAAATACACCAGCTCTTTCATTTTCTATAAAACAATATGAATACGCAGTAATTCCATGTTGTGCCTCACAACAATTTATCTGATAATCTTTTTCGTAAACAACATTACCTTCATTTACAATTGTTATGAAAACAGGAAATGGTAATCCAAAATTTAATACTTTGATATTTGCAGTAATGAATTCTTCAATTCCAGCTGGGCCGTAAATCTCAATAGCTTCTGTTCTCTTTTGTAATGACATTGTTTGTAAAAGACCCAAGACACCTAAACAATGATCTCCATGTAGATGTGTAACAAATATTTTCATTTTTTTATTCCATGGTAACCCTGCTTTCAAATATGCAACTTGGGCTCCTTCTCCTGCATCAAACATCAAAACTTCATTTTCACGAACAAGACAAATACATGTTAATGAACGATCAATGGTCGGTGCAGCAGCTGAAGTTCCAAGATAAACTATTTTCATAATGTTATTTTCATCTCAATGCATCAGAAATAACTCTTGATACATCTACTTTTGCTGATTCACCAGGTATGGTGTTTGTACTAATAATTTGAGTAACACCTGCATTTTTGATCTTTTTTGTAGCGTCATTAACCAATAATGCATGCGTACATACAACAAAAACACGTCTGCATTTTTGTTTCTTTAAAAATTGGGTTGCTTTAACAATACTTCCGCCAGTACTAACCATATCATCTACCAGAATTAAATCTCTATTTTTCACATCAACTTTACCAGAAAGGATATTCACTTTTCCAGTTTTTCTGTCTCTATGTTTTTTCAATGCAATGAAATCTGTTTTCAAAAGATTAGAAAATTTTTCAGCTCTTTCTTTACCTCCTAAATCTGGAGATACAACCAATGGATCTTTCATTTTCATTTTCTTAAAATGTTTGACTAGTACTTCCATTGCAGAAACATTTTCTGATGGAATTTTTAATTCTTTTAATGCTAATTTACTATGAATGTCAACTGTGAGAATTTTCTTTACACCTGCTGCTTTGAGTAATTTTCCAACCACACCGATAGTGATTATTTCCCCACCAAGAAATTCTCTATCTTGTCTTGCATATCCCATGTAAGGAATCACCGCATATACTTTTGAAGAAAATTTTTGCACCTTTGAAACAATGCTCAATAATTCTAAAAGATTTGAATCAACTGGTGGGTTAGTTGATTGAACAACTATCACTATACTCTTTTTTGGAATTTGATTAATTGTTATTTTACTTTCTCCATCAGGGAATATCTTCTTCTCAGTCTTGATATAGGGTGATTTTAATTTTCTAGCAATTCTTTTAGCTAAATCAGATGATGCATCTCCCCCAATAACTGTAAACTTTGCCATTAAATCAACGAATCAAAACGGATTCTTAAGTTTTCGTAAAATTGTTTTTCAATTTAATTTCTTTTCTTTTAACTAGGTAGCTTACTGCTGCAACTATTGTTACACCTATAATCTGAATTCCTAGCCAGTCTAATCCCTGAAATTCCACTGTTTCTAAGACAAATGGTGAGAAGAGTGGAAATTTTGTACTTGAAGTAAATGCAACATCTGCAAGGAAAACATCAAATGCTAAATGTGATAAAACTGCAGAAAATGCAACTGCGGATAATCTTAAATCTTTTCCTCGTAGAATTACAAAAAATACTATAGCCACAATTACTGCAAATGGAATTGAATGACTCATTCTTGAAACTAACTCTATATCCAAAAATTGTAGTAAATGATCCGAATCTAAGAAGATTGCAAAACTTCCACCAAGTACGATGTATCTAATACTTAACGTTCCTAATCCTATTACTGCACCCCAAAAAATATGTCCAATTACGTGTTCATATGTAACACTACTAACAACAAATGGATTTCCAATTACAAACGTATGTTCACTTGATGGAAATAATCCTCCAATCATTGAAAATCCAAATGAAATTGTAGCAAAAATTATTGAATTTTTTAAAATGAATTTAAAATGATCTTTCAATATACATTTTGAATTTTTTCAAATAAATTAATCATTACTATTCATCTCCTGCTTCACCACGACCTAAATCACCTAATCCATACTCGTCCATCACTTCATTACGCTTGGAATCTAGTTGGTTAATTTCCTGTTCTTCACGTTTTTCATCACCTTGGTAAACTGTACGTATTGGCCATGGTATTCTAATATCATATTTCTTGAACTCTTCATACATAATCAGACGCATATCGCTTTTTGTCTTGAATTGTGCACCATAATCTCTTACGTAAACCCACATTGAAAAGTCCAAAGATGAATCATTGAACTTGTCAAATCGTACAACTGGTTGTGTTACATCTACGTGAATGTCTTTGTCACATCCACAGCTAGGTTTGTTTTCTTCAAGATATGGACATCTATTTTGTCTTACAAGATGTCTTCCTCTTGCATCTCTAGCTTCAATCATGGCACGTTTCCCAACTTTAACTAAAATTGATGTAACTTGTCTTGGATTATTCAGATATGATACGCCAACATTTACTACTGCAGGAACAAGTTTGATTTCTTTTGTATAATTAATTATTTCTGCACTAACCAATTGTCGTGTAGGGATAATTGCAACTGATTCATTTAATCCATGACGAATGTATGTCACTCTTGGTGTAATTTTATGTACATATCCGTTATATCCACTTTGTAATTGTATTCTGTCTCCTTCTTTGACAACCTTATCTTTTCTGATAAGAATATACGAAAAATAATTTTCTAAGGTTTCTTTTAGTGCTAATCCAACACCAAATGCAAGTCCTCCTGTTGCAGTTGCTAGCACTATCAAATCTACTTCCCACCATGATACTACTCCAACTAATACTCCAACAAAAATTAAAATTGGTAAAACCTGTTTTGCAGATTTTGGAACCCCTTCTTTTTGTTTACGTGAGTGTCCCGGTGGTTTGTTTCCTGAAATTATCGATTCAAAACCTGAATTTCTTTTTTGTTCTCTCCAGATATCTATAGGATAAATCTCCTCAGGTAATACGCCTGGAAATAATTTCCTTCCAGATACATTCTTTCCTGTTACACAAGCTTCAAAGTATAATTGATATTTTTTTCGTTCAGACTTTTTCCATTTTTCGTAAGGTTCTTTAGAATTTTTTTCATAACTTCCAATTGGGGCTCCCCTTGATGTCCGAAAGTTCTCTAAGTATTGTATTCCTTCATCAGTTTGCAAATAACTATTGAATTCTTCTTCAGTTAGATCATCTGGTTTTTGTTTTGGTGGAATCCATTTGTATAATTTATGAAATAAATCGTCAGCATCATCTGGGAATCCTCTCATTTCTCTCCAGGCTTCAAAATCTTCACGTTCAAGACGTGAACTATCACGTTTTGTTAATGCTATTGGAACTAACTGTGAAATTGTATATCCTATAACCAAAATATTCAATGTGTTTAACATTTTTGCAAAAATTTCACTAGGTGCTAGCTCTCCTTCTATTTGCACAACTGTTGACTCTTCATCAAATAATTCAAAAACTTGAATGTACATGTTTACAGATGAAATTAAAGCAATTGCTAAAAACGGTAAAATTATTTTTCTTGCAAACCTTGCAACATGTGGTCTTGTATGGTTGAATTTTTGAGTTTTAATCCAAAATGAAAATTTTCGATAAACTACACTAATTACAATAATTCCAATTATTAGTCCAATTACCGCTAATTGCAAAGATACTGATGATGCGATCAACTGTGATACTGTATCAAACTGACCAACTGAAATCTCACTAATTTCTTCTGCCATCTCTAATATTTTTTGAGAATCCTAAACTTAAGTTAGTAGATTTGTCGTTAAGTTTTAAAAAAACTGTCAATTTTTTTCAAAAATAGGCATTTTCAGGCGTAATCTCTTCGTAAATATCAAATCCTAAAGTTTAACAGAGGATTTATCGTAATTACGGAATGGCTCAAACAAGCAATCAACAAGAATCGATCTGGACAGTAGATTCTTCACCAAAAATCAAGTCATACACGCTTTCAAATCTAAGGAAAATTCCACAAATTGAAAATTTCACAGAAGAACAAATTTTTGAAATGGAGGTAGTTGGACACGTTTTACCTTTCAAGGCAAATAATTACGTAATTGAGCAATTAATTGACTGGGATAATGTGCCAGGTGATTCAATGTTCAATCTAACATTTCCACAAAAAGGCATGCTCAAACCAGAACATTATGAAATGATGGCTTCAACTTTAAAAAATAATTCATCTGGAAAGGAACTTCGAGATATGGCAAATAAAATCCGTTTACAATTAAACCCACATCCAGCTGGTCAAATGGAGTTAAATGTTCCAATGCTAAAAGACGGAACAAAACTTTATGGAATGCAGCATAAATACAAAGAAACAACTCTCTTTTTCCCAAGTCAAGGACAAACTTGTCATGCATATTGTAGCTTTTGTTTTAGATGGCCACAGTTCGTGGGTATGGATGAAATGAAATTTGCGATGCAAGAAGGAGATGATTTAGCACAATATGTCAAAGAACATCCAGAAATTTCAGATATTTTGTTTACTGGAGGAGATCCTATGATTATGCCAGCAAAAATATTCTCTACATATATTGATAAAATTTTAGATGCAGATTTACCAAATCTTAAAACAATTCGAATTGGAACAAAGGCCTTATCTTATTGGCCATACAAATTCATCTCTGATGATGATGCTGAAGAGACACTTGAAACATTTAGACGAGTTAACTCAAAAGGAGTTCATCTTGCAATAATGGGACATTTTAATCACTTAGCAGAATTAAAAACAGGTGCTGTTAAACTTGCAATCAAAAATGTTCGTGAAACAGGTGCTCAAATTAGAACTCAATCTCCACTTCTTACTAACATTAATGACGATGCAGACATGTGGGCTCAAATGTGGCAGAAACAAGTGGAGCTTGGTTGTATTCCATATTACATGTTTGTTGTAAGAGACACTGGAGCACAACATTACTTTGGAATATCTCTAGTCAAAGCACATCAAATATTCCAACATGCAATTCAAAAAGTAAGTGGATTGGGAAGAACCGTTAGAGGCCCAAGTATGTCTGCAACTCCTGGAAAAGTTCAGATTGATGGAGTTTCTGAGATTAACGGGACTAAAGTTATTGTATTGAGAATGCTTCAAGGCAGAAATCCAGAGTGGGTAAATCGTCCATTCTTTGCAAAATATGATGAAAATGCAATATGGCTTGACGATCTAAAACCTGCATTTGAAGACAAATTCTTTTTTGAAGACGAACTAAATCAAATGAAAGACCAAAAAATGAAAAACATGAATAGTTAAAATATGGATTTTTACAGGTAAATGATATGAGAAAAGAGTTTGTAGTTATGAGAATTGATGCAGCACCAGACGGTGCTCCATATGTTCTAGTTACTCTTTCTTTAGCCAAGGATATGGCAGAAGGAAATCAACCTCCAAACCCATCTACAACAAATGTTATGGGATTTTCTAACATGGATGACATGATGAAAAATCTAAATAAAATGATCTCTGGTGGTGGAATGCCAGGGATGATGGGCGGTGCAGCACCAGGAACGACATCCATCAAACTAGATATGCACGAATACAAACAACTTGGTTTGTCTGTAGGCGATAAGGTCAATTTAGACATCTCAAAATCTGAAACATTAGGCGTATAGATCTCTTTAAAAATCTGAAATTTCTATAATTTTCATGGGCGATAAATCTGATGAAATGGTTCAAAATCTCAAAATGGAACTTGATATCTATAAAGAAAAAATAAAATCTATTTTCTCCAAGAAAAAAAATTAGAATTATGAGTGCTAGTGAATTTCTACGAAATGAACATCAAGATATTTTACGTCTTGAAAAAGTAATCACAAAATCCTACAAAGCATTATACGATGGAGTAGATATCCCATTTTCTGATATTGATAAAATAAATTTTCTAATTGCAGAATTTTTAGATTCTGTACATTTTACAAGAGAAGAAGGTTCATACTTTCCATGTGTTGCAACATACGATCATCTGAATAAAGAAATTCGGGAATTGTTAATTGAACATGAATTTAGCAGAAATATTGCAAGATCAATTTCAAAAAATCTCAAATTATGGAAAGAAGGTCAAGACAAACGTGAACCGGTTGCTAGATTTTTGAGTGTATATTCGACGTTTCTAATAGAACACATGAAAAGAGAAGAAGCATTTTTTGAAAAGGCAGAAAAAGAAATTCTCTCAAGAGAAGAAGAACAAGAGATGTTTGAGCAGTTCCAGTCTATATCGGCAATTGCAGAAAAGGTGACCTCTCTTTTAGAAGACATTGATTATCTAGAATCTCAAGACTGGGCAAAATAACATTCTTAAGCGGTAATTTCTCTGCCATTTACATGGCCTTTTGTTTATGGATGACCGGATTGCCTTGTTCAGGTAAAACCACCATAGTAAGAAAACTTGCTGAAACCATACCAAATCTAGCCATTTTAGATGGTGATGAACTAAGAGAATGGTTCTCTCCAAAAGACTTCTCAAAAGAGGCAAGAGATGAGCATAACAGAAGAGTTGCTCATTTGTCAAAATTACTCCTAAAGCATAATGTTTCGATGGGTGTGTCATTAATCAGTCCCTACAAAGAGAATCGTGCAAACGCAAAAGAGATTATTGGTGATGATACAAAATTCTTTGAAGTTTATGTCAATGCTTCACTAGCACAATGTGAAGAACGTGATGTTAAAGGAATGTATGCCAAAGCCCGTTCAGGAGAAATCAAAGGATTTACAGGAATTGACGACCCGTATGAAGCACCAGACAATGCTGATTTAGTCCTAGATACTGAAAACAAGTCTCTTGATGAGAGTGCTGCTGAAGTACTAGAATTTTTGAAATCTAAGAATCTAATCTAGAAATAGCATCTAATGCATCTTGATGAATTAATCCATTTGTAACTAAAATGCCATTTTCATGATTTACTATCTCTGAATTATACACTAAATCATTACCAGACATATCTGTCATTTTTCCACCTGCCTCAGAAATAATACAGTTAGAGGCACAAGTATCCCATTGTTTCATCTTGTTTGTAGTTGTTAGATAAATCTCAGCATCCCCCGATGCAATCTCTGTTACTTTCAGTGAACTCCCAATACTTGTAACAACTGCAATCTCCATTTCATCTAGCAATTTCTTTTCTTTTTTTGAAAGATGATGTCTACTGACTAGAGCTTGGCAATTTTGTAGTTCTGACATCATTGTGGTCTCAATTTTCTCCCACTCCTCATCATGGCAGAATGCTCCTTTTCCAGATTCTGCCAAATACATCTTCTTTTTGATAGGCCAATAAATTAAACCCAAAACAGATTTTTGTTTTTCCACCAATCCTACCATTATTGTAAACTCTCCTGTTTTGTTTACAAAATCAGTGGTTCCATCTAATGGATCGATTATCCAAATTTTATCTTCGGATAATCTTTTTTTATCATCCACATCTTCTTCAGATAAAATTGTAATTCCGGTTTCTCCCAAAACCTCTTTTAGAATTTTGTTACTTTCAATATCTGCTTGAGTTATTGGTGAATCATCATCTTTTTTTTCAGTTGAGAAATCCGTTTCATAAACCTCGAGAACCTTTTCACCAGCTTTTACCATTCCATCAATAATTTTTCCTAATTCAGGCAGGCTAGATTTAAACGGTAATTCATCAATCATATTTCAAGTCTCTATTTGCTAGTTCTGGCTTTAGAGTCCATGCTATGGCTAGACCAACAAATGGAATTGATATCAATCCTGTCATTTGAACTATAATCAAAAGTTGTTGTTGTGCTACGTCTGGTGTTGTTATCAACCACGGTAGCGGTAATGATAAAATGAACCAAACTCCTACTAAGAGTCCAACTATCTCTATTTTCTGTTTTTTTCTAGCATTCATGATAAACACACTGTTCTCATCAAATTTAATTCTTGAACTTTATCCCAAAGGTAACTCTTCTATTAAGAACATAATTTATCGCACTGGCTACGGCAATTCCAATTCCTGCTCCATACATGTGATAAAATGCACTACTTTCTACTAGAGTGACTGTAATTCCTAATTGAATTGACATTCCAATTGCGCTAACTATAAGGAATTTAACATACATGACAGAATTTCTTTTGTCTTGTACGAAACTACCAAATGTCCAATATCTATTGAAAAAGAAATTTGTAGTAATTGAAACTGAGATTGCTATAATTTGTGATGCAACATACCAAAATCCACCGATATCTGTTAGAAGATATAAAATTCCTAAATTTACTATAACACCAGTTGCACCAACGATGTAAAATTGAACTGCATGTTTCGCAAATAACGATAATCCACTTTTCTTTTTTCCATCCTCTATCGTCATGTCCCTAATTATTTGACCTACTATAATTAACAATAGATTGAATCAATTATAATTTTCAAAAAACATTAGTTTTTTTTGTAATAATTTGTCATATCTCTTAAATATCATAATAACATACAGTAATTAATGCGGAAGGATGTAAATCCTATCGATTAGACTTGCGTGGTCCTGCAGAGCAGAAATAGAGTTAATGCACATTGATGCTGACAGTGAGGGAATCTCACATTGCTTTGCCAAAGGGCCACGCCCCCATTTATTCAGTTTAGATACTTCTATCGAGCTTGTCTATGCTTATGCTAACTGAGCCCATCAAATTGCCAATTCGTTCTACATTCAGTTCGTAATAACACATCTGTCTTTTGAGAATGGAACTATTACTTTGAGCATCAAAACATTCCTTATCCGAAATGTGAAAATTCTTCTGACCAATGTAATCCCAAGTGTAATATTTTGAAATTCCAGTATCCACTAATGTCTTTTTGAGATATAATGTATCCGAGAAAACCTCGACTATTTTATGATGTTGCCCTCCTGGCCAAATCAATGAAATTCTTAGCTGTTCTGGGGAATCTCCCATTGGCACAAATTTGAACTGGTATGTATTGCCTGTCTCTAGAGAAATACCATCAAAACCATGTGAATTAATATTATGAAATTCTTGCCCTGAAAAACGAAAATTCCAAACCTCTGAACTAGGTTCTTCTTTTACCGGTTCCCCACCTGGATTTGCTATAGCACCATAAGACATTGAAACCACAATGGCAACAGCTACTATTCCACCAGCGATGAGTGTTTTGTTCATAATTTAGGCATGAATTTGCCAGATTATAGTCATTTTGTTAATTCTAGTCATACAATTTCTATGATTGGTGAACCATTATTCACACCGGAAATTAATAACATATTCCAGAACAGTACGCATGGCAAGTTTCCAAGACAAATGGGCCGCTCCACAGAAGCAAAGCTTCATGGACAAACTAGGTGATACTCTCAAACCAAAAGGATCACTAAAACCAAGAGTCGAAATGGCTGTAAAACGATTACAGGCTCAAATCGGAAAACTAGATGGCATGTGCCAAAAACTCCAAGAAAGAGATCAGAAAATTTTCCAAAAAATCGTAGCTGCTCAACAAGCACACGATACCTATTCAAGTAAAGTATTATCAAATGAACTAGTTGAAGTTCGTAAAGTTAACAAAATAATGTCTAATGCCAAAATGGGATTAGAGAGAATTGAATTAAGATTAACAACCTTCCACGACTTGGGAGATACAGTCACCACCTTGATGCCAACAATTGGTCTCATGAACGGACTCAAATCATCACTTGTCAAATTCATGCCAGGTGCAGACCAAGAGATTGGCAGAATGACTGAGATGTTAGGTGGACTAATGACTGAAACCTTCAGCAGCAGTGGATCATCCTTCGGAGTTGAAGAATCAACAAACGCCGAATCTGATAGCATCCTTGCAGAAGCAGCAGCAGTCGCAGAATCACAATCAGGAGAGCAATTCCCTTCAGTACCATCAACTGGATTGGAGCAATTTAATGTCCCAACTTCTGAATCAAAATTTATGTAAAATTTTCTAAAAACTAGAAGATTTATCTCGTGACTCTTTGAAACTAGTAATTCTCTTTCCTTCATCATCGATGATTTTGTCTATTCCAGATAATTTCTCTCTCATTGTTGAGATTAGAGTGCCTACTTCGTCTGCCTCATTTTCAACTGTATTTCTTTTTTGAGTCAGATGTTCTATTCCGCGTGTTTCTTCATCGATATAATCACTAACTTTCATTAATTTTTCCTTCAAATTTTTAATGTCTACTGATTCTTCTTCAATTTCTTTCTCAAGGTTAGTTCTTTTTTCTTTGAGGTTTGCAATTAAGCCTCCAACATAATCAATAGCTTCTTCTAATTTTGCCCGCTTATTCATCAATGATGAAATTCCAATATCTGATTCTGATTGAATCATTTCTTGAGGTGATTCAGACGTGGATTCAGCTGGTCTCTCTTCCATCATTTCCCCACCTTCGTCTTCTTTGGAAGAGCCTAATAATCCAGTCACGAAATAACTTCATTTTCCTCAAATAAAAAGATGAACGGACGAATTTTACACACATTTTACGCATACGAAAAAATACAATTTTCCAAACTAATCATCAAAATTGCCACTTTTTGTTGATTTTTAGCCGTTTCAAACCTGTTCCGCTATGCGTTCCGCTGTGGGATTTCAGAATGTTCCTCATAAAGCTCTTGTTCCTAAACTAGACCATGTCAAAACAACAATACAGATCCGAAATGGGAATAATGGGAGACATCTTAGATGTTACCATGAATGGAGGCCAGCAGGGCGTCATTGTGTCTGCAATCTCCAGAAGAGCAAACCTATCTCACTATGCCGTTCTTGATAAATGTGAAAAATTGATCAATGCAGGTTTAGTCGAAACAAGACGTGATGATAGAAATCGCAAATTCATGATAACTGAAAAAGGTCTAAAATTCTTTGATGAATTCAAAAACTTCCAAAATCTCCTAAACTCGATGAATCTAAGGTATTAGAAATGAACCAAGAGTCAGCTTGCTGTGGTTGGTTGGAAGATTCCAAGA
>JABGTD010000009.1 GCA_018647405.1 Nitrososphaerota archaeon
AGAAATATCTACCATTACTAACGATGCACCTACTGTTTTCCCACTTGGTGAAACAATTGTAACCTGGACTGCAACTGACTCTTCAGGTAACTCCGCATCTGCAACTCAAACTATCACTGTAGTTGATACTACTGCTCCAGTCATAACTACTCCTGAAAATATAATTTCAAATGCAACCTCAAAATTAAATAATATTGTAACATTAGATCAAATTTCAGTAATTGATTCTATTAGTACAGTCCAAATCACAAACAATGCTCCATCATATTATGAGTTTGGCGAAACAATTGTAACATGGACTGCAACTGACTCTTCAGGTAACTCCGCATCTGCAACTCAAACCATAACTGTAGTTGATACTACTGCTCCAGTCATAACTACTCCTCAAAACATCGTCGTAGATGCTGTACATACTGAAACTTTCCTTGAAATTGGATTAGCTTCTGTAAATGACATAATTGATGATATTCCAACCATTACTAACGATGCACCTACCGTTTTCCCACTTGGTGAAACAATTGTAACATGGACTGCAACTGACAAATTTGGAAATATATCCTCATCTTTACAAACAATCTCTGTTCAAACATGTGGTAATGATCCTTTATCATACAACTTGATTGTTGGCTCTGAGGAAGATGATATTATAATTGGTACTACATTATCTGATTTAATTTTTGCAAATGGTGGTGATGATATTATTTCTGGTGATAAAGGAAATGACTGTATTATTGCAGGTGATGGTGATGATATAATATTTGGAAACCAAGGTAATGACAATATTTCTGGTCAAAATGGAAATGATATTATCAAAGGTCAATCTGGTGAAGATTATATCTTTGGAGGATTAGGATTAGATGTAATTGATGGTGGTGATGACATTGATACCTGTAAAGTAATTGATGAACAAAATTATGATATTGTAATAAAGTGTGAGTCAAATGAATAAGATTCCAATAATTTTAACATCACTTGCAATAGTGTTCATATTTTCTTCATCTTCAATTCCTGATTCTGAAGCAAAGTTATGGGATTTTATAGTTGATGTAGAATTTCTAAAAAGTCCAATAAATGAAGGAAAAAACCCAATTTTACTTGGAACTGTTGTTGATCATGCATATCGTCCGTTATCCAACATTGATGTAAGACTAACTTTCGCAGGTGAAACTTACATGTTAAAAACAGATGGAAATGGTGAATTTGGAAAACAAATTGATCAAAGTGAACTCAAACCTCGTACCTATTCAATACATGTACTTGCTACTAATGATGATGGAAAGAAAGGTATGGCACGTACCACTTTGGAAATTTCAGGTCACACAGAAAAATCTGCAAAATATGAACGACAACTTGAATTTATGGAGCTTGCAAATGATTTATCTAAACTTCGTCAAAATTCAAATGATCCAATATCTGTAATTTTATATCAACATTATCTAAAATTACAAGAAAGTGTTGCTCACGCAAAATATGAAGAACAATTATTGAATATACCACAACAAAAAATCAGGGATGCAAGACAAATGACTTATGACTCATTAATGAAATCTTTAGAAGAACGTCCACTTGTAACTCGTGATCTTGATGATTCAACAAAATTAGGAAAATTTCTAAAAAACCTTGATGATGAAAAACGAACACTTTTTGAATTACAATTAAATTCAACAAAAATACGTTTTACTGAAGCTCAAAATATAATGCACGAAATTTTGAAAAATGGAGGAAGTTCAATTGACGCTAGAGCTGCATATCTTGATTATCTTTCTATAACTCAAGAAGAAATGAATTCATTCACCTTAAACATAGAAAAAACAGAAATTTCTTCTAAGCCTTCAACAAATTCAACTGAAAATTAACTCTAATTTCTGTTAGATTAATAATTCCCTAGTACTCACAAGTAATGTTGAATAATTCTAAAAAATTATTCTCAGATGCAAAAAAAGTAATTCCTTCTGGGGTAAACAGTCCTGTACGATATTTTGAGCCTTATCCATTCTTTGTAAAACGTTCCCAGGGTTCATCTCTTTGGGATGAGGATGGAAATCAGTTTGTTGATTTTTGTAATGGTTATGGTGCATTATTGTTAGGTCATACAAGAAAAGAAATTATTACTGCTGCATCACACCAAATGAAAAAGGGTACATTATACACTACTCCGACGTCATTAGAAATTGATTTATCAAAATTAATTATAAAGAATTTTCCATCCATGCAAAAAGTGAGAACCATGAATACTGGTGCTGAAGCAACTATGACTGCAATTAGACTCGCAAGAGGTTTTACAAAAAAGAAAAAAATTATTAAGTTTGAAGGTTGCTATCATGGTGCATACGATACTGTTCTTGTTAAAGCAGGTTCTGGTTCTGCACATAATGGAATATCAATTTCTGATGGTGGCTTAGATGAAGTTTCTCGTAATACTCTTGTAGTTCCTTATAATGATATTGATGAACTTGAGAAAACATTATCTAAAAATAAAGATGTGGCTGGGTTAATTGTTGAACCTGTGTTAGCAAACATGGGGTTAGTTCTACCTGAAAAAAATTTCTTAAAAGATCTGAGAAGAATCACAAATCAATTTGACATTCCTTTGATATTTGATGAGGTTGTAAATGGTTTTAGAATTTCTGAAGGCGGTGCACAACAAAAATTCGGTATTAAACCAGATATCACAACTCTTGGTAAGGCATTAGGAAATGGATTCACTATATCTGCTGTAGGGGGTAAAAAAGAAATTATGAATCTATTATCGCCTGATGGTAAAGTATACCAAGCAAGTACATATGCTGGAAATCCCGTATCTGTGGCTGCCGCAATAAGCTCAATTAAAACAATTAATAAAATAAAAAATAAATTATATCCAAAATTAGAAAGATATTGTAAAGTTATGGTTGATGAAATAGATGATCTAGCAACTGATTATAAAATACCACATACCATTAATTCCATGGCATCCATGTTCCAAATCTTCTTTACAAATCAAAAAGTTATTGACTATAAAACATCAAAAAAGTCAAGTACAAAAAAATTCCATAAATTATTTACAAACTTATTAAAAAATGGTATATTTACTGCTCCTTCTCAATATGAAACCATATTCTTGTCGGATGCACATACAGACCAAAACATCACCAAGGCATTAGGTGCTTATGGATTGTCATTAAAAGCGGTGAAAAATTGAGTTACAAGTTAGGAACACGTGGTAGCCCTCTATCTTTGGCACAAACTAATTGGGTTTTGGATGAATTAAAGAAAACAAATTCATCTTTGAAATTTGATATTGAAAAAATTACCACCAAAGGTGATACTGATACAAGACCGTTGTTTGAAATGGAACAAAAAGGAATCTTTGAAAAAGAAATTGATCGTGCAGTATCTGAAAAACGAGTAGATTTCGCTGTTCATAGTATGAAAGATGTCCCATCTACATTAGATTCATCATTAACTATTGCATGTGTTCCAAAACGTGAATCTGCTAATGATGTTTTGATCACAAATGAAGGTTTTTCATTGGATTCGATTCCTTCAGGTTCTACAGTTGGGAGTAGTAGTTTAAGACGTGCAGTTCAAATTTCAAGAAAACGTCCTGATCTTAATGTTAAACCAATTCGAGGAAATATTGAAACACGAATTAACAAAGTAATTGAAAAAAAAATTGATGGAATAGTACTTGCAAAAGCTGGAATTTCTAGATTGGGCGTAGACACAAAACACTCTATTCTGTCAAAAGATGAATTTCTTCCATCTCCAGGTCAAGGTGCTTTAGCCATAATCTGTAGAAATGATGATTCAAAAACAATTGAAATGTTAAAAAAAATTGAAGATAAAAATTCTCGAATTGAAATAGAGGCTGAACGTTCATTATCTGAACATATTGATTCTGGTTGTAGATTTCCTGTAGGAGCATATGCTTCTGTAAAGTCAGATTCATTAATTCTAAAAGTTGGAGTTTACTCTATGGATGGAAAAAAATCAATTTTAATTGAAGAAAGTGGTACCGTTGATAATCCATTTGAATTAGGTAAAAAAATTGGAAATGAACTAAAATCTCAAGGTGTATCAGAGATTGCTTCTAATTGGAGAGAAAAACTTGAAGAGTGGAACAAACAATGACTGGAAAAGTGTATTTGGTTGGTGCGGGACCTGGAGATCCAAAATTAATCACACTACGTGCAGTTGAATTATTGAAAGCTGCAGATGTTGTTCTATATGATAGATTAGTTAGCAAAAAAATAATTTCTATGATTCCAAAACGTACAAAATCAATTTATGTTGGTCGTGCAGTTGGTGACGATACTAAACATCAGGATGGAACAAATGATTTAATGGTAAAGTATGCAAAATTAAACAAAAAAGTTGTTCGATTGAAAGGTGGTGATCCAATTATCTTTGGACGTGGTGGCGAAGAAGCTGAATTCCTTAAATCATTTAAAGTCAAATATGAAATAGTTCCTGGAATTACTTCTGGAATTGGTTCTGCAACATATGCCGGAATTCCATTAACACATAGAAAATATGCATCTTCTGCTGTATTTGTTACTGGTCATGAGGATCCTGAAAAAAATGAAGAAATTGTAAAATGGAAAAAACTTGCAAAATCTGTAGATACTATTGTAATCATGATGGGACTTTCAAGAATTGGAATAATATCAAAACAACTAATTGAAGGTGGAATGAAAAAATCTACTCCTGTTGCGGTTATTCAAAACGGAACTACACCAAAACAAAAAATGATTGTTGGCACTTTAACTAATATTGCAACTAAAATTAAAAAAGAGAAAATGTCTCCTCCTGCAAATATAATTATAGGTGAGGTTGTAAAATTGCATAAAACTATTGGATGGAAAAAATGAGTCAAGAAAAAACTATAGCTATAACACGTTCAAAAGATGATTCTGAAGAATTCATTCAATTAATCACAAAATACAATGCAACTCCAATCACACTTCCAACTATAGAACTTGTTAGTAAAGGAGAAAAAATAGTTGATGATTTTTTAACATCTGTTAAAACTGATAATCCAGATTATTCTGTATTTATGAGTTCAAAAGCTGTAAAATTATTAATTGAGAGTTCTAAAAAGGTCTCAAAATTTGATGAATTAAGATTAGCAATTACCAATACTATTGTAATAGCAGTTGGTCCTAAAACCAAAGGAGCATTAGAAAATGAAAATATTAAGGTCTCATACATGCCAACAAGATATTCATCTGTTGGTGTTGGCGAGGTATTTACAAAATTAAATGCTGTTGGAAAAAAAGTAATTGTGCCTAGAAGCGGTGCATCTACACCATTCTTAAAAGATCTTCTCGAAAAAATTGGATTACAAATTATTGAATTATATCTTTATGATGTTTGTGCATTTAGAGATACATCTCAATGGAATGAATTTCGATCCCTTTTTTCTCAAAATTCTGTGGATGGAATTATTTTTACCAGTGCTTCTTCTGTTAGAGCATTTTTTGAAATAATGACTAAAGATTTTGAACATTCTCAACTTTTAGAAAATTTACAAAAAACTAAGGTAATTGCAATTGGCCCATTCACTGCAGATGAATTAAAAAAATTCGATGTGCAAAATATTATTGCAGATGTTCATACCGTAGCTGGTTCTGTTGATGTCATTGTTAATGAATTATCATTAGCTTAACCTATTTAGGCTAGGCTAAATTTCCTCGGACTTTTATAATAACAACGTTGTATTTTGCGTATGGCAACAGAAAATTTTGACATGGATTATTCCAAGTATGATTTCAAAGACTCTACTGAAATGTATGTTCACTTGAGCAAAAAAGGTCTTTCAAAAGAAACTGTAATTGGAATTAGTAAAATGAAAGATGAGCCACAGTGGATGCTTGATTTTAGATTAAGATCTTACGAAGCATTCATGAAAAAACCTATGCCAAATTGGGGTGCAGATCTAAGTCATATTGATTTTCAAAATATCTACTACTATGCTAAAGCATCTGAAAAAACTGAAAAGAATTGGGACGATGTTCCTGAAGATGTCAAAAACACATTTGATAAACTTGGTATCCCAGAAGCAGAAAAGAAATTCCTTGCCGGAGTTGGTGCACAATATGAATCTGAAGTAGTTTATCATAGTTTAAGAGAAGACTTAGCAAAACAGGGTGTATTATTTTTAGATACTGACAGTGCTCTAAAAGAACATCCGGAAATATTCAAAAAATACTTTGGAAAAATGATTCCTCCTGAAGATAATAAATTTGCCGCATTAAACAGCGCAGTATGGAGCGGTGGTTCATTCATCTACATTCCTCCTGGTGTTAAAGTTGACATGCCATTACAAGCTTACTTTAGAATTAACGCAGAGAATATCGGTCAATTTGAAAGAACACTAATCATCGCTGATGAAGGTTCTGAAGTTCATTATATTGAAGGATGCACTGCCCCAGTTTACTCATCTGAATCATTACATTCTGCTGTAGTAGAACTCGTTGCACACAAAGATGCAAAATTAAGATACACAACAATTCAAAATTGGAGTAATGATGTATACAATCTTGTCACTAAACGTGCTTATGCATATGAAGGTGCATCAGTTGAATGGATTGATGGTAACATTGGAAGTAAAATTACAATGAAATATCCTGGAATCTATTTGATGGGTCAAAAAGCATATGGTGAAACACTTTCAATTGCTTTTGCAGGAAAAGGTCAACATCAAGATACAGGTGCAAAAATGGTTCATCTAGCACCTAATACAACATCTAAAGTTACTTCAAAATCTGTTAGCCGTTCTACTGGTCGTTCAACCTACAGAGGACTACTCAACGTTGCAAAAGGTGCAACTAATGTAAAATCTACTGTTAGATGTGATGCATTACTGTTAGATGAAACATCAAAAACTGATACTTATCCATATATGGAAATTAATCAAGAAGATGCAACTATAACTCATGAAGCCACAGTTGGAAAAATTGGCGATGATCAAATTTTCTACTTGATGACTCGTGGATTTTCTGAAGAAGAAGCATTAACTTTAATTGTTAATGGTTTCATGGAGCCTTTCACAAAAGAACTCCCAATGGAATATGCAGTAGAATTAAACCGACTCATCAAATTAGAGATGGATAATTCAGTCGGTTAGAATTAATTTATCGTGATAAAACATGGAACAAAAGCTATCCTCAATTCAAAATTCTCTAGTTGAAGAAATCTCATCATCCAAAAATGAACCTGAATGGCTAAAAGAATATCGAAAAAATTCACTAAATATCTATAATCAATTACCTGCTGAGGTATCTCCGCTTTATGGAAAATACACCGATGCAAAACGTATGGATCCTGATAAGGTCTCATTATCAACAATTTCAAATTCTAAACTACCTGACTTTCTCTCAAAACGTGTTGAAGAAGTAAAAAAAGAAAATGGATTGATACAGGTAGGAACAAACATCATCTCTACTAACTTATCTGATGAATTAAAATCCAAAGGAGTTATTGTTTCATCTATAGATAATGCATTAAAACAACATCAGGAATTAATAGAAAAAACAATCAAATCTTCAAACTCAAATGAAGATAAATACACTGCATTAAACAATGCAGCATTTAATTCTGGACTCTTTGTTTACATACCAAAAAACCAAATTATCGATGAGCCAATTCATTTATTCTCTTGTTTATCAGATGATGGTTTATCTACAATATCTAGAAATATCATTGTCGTTGAAGATAATGCAAAAGCAAATCTTGTTCAAGAACTTTACTCTCCTCAAACTGGACAACAACAAGCATATCTTGAATTAATGAATACCACAGTTGGTACAAATAGTAGTCTTGATGTAACATCACTTCAAATGATGGATCAATCTTCAATTAATTTTTCCACACGAAGTTCACACCTTGCACAAGATTCAAAAATTAATTGGTACCTTGGATTATTTGGTGCAATGTTGTCTAGATATAGAATTGATTATCACCTTAATGGAACTGGTGCTGTTGCAACTGATTCTGAAGTTGTATTTGGAAATAATGAACAATCTTTTGATCTAAATACAATTGTAAATCATAATGAAAAATCCACTGAAGGAAAAGTTGTAGAGAAATCAATTTTGAAAAATAAATCAAAATCATTGTTTAAAGGAATGATCAAAATCAACGAAAATGCTGCTCATTCAAATTCATTCCTTTCTGGTCGTTCTATTCTTTTAGATAAGGATGCAAAATCTGATGCAATTCCTGGATTGGAGATTCTCACAAACGACGTAAAAGCAACACATTCTGCATCTGTTGCACAAATGGATGAAGAACAATTATTCTATTTAGGAACACGTTGTTTAAGCAAACCTGAAGCTGAAAGAATTATTGTAGAAGGATTTTTGGAACCTATGTCACGTTCAATGTCTTATCAAGTACGTGCTTGGATTGCATATCTTATAGAATCAAAATGGGAAGGAAAAGAATTATCAATTAACAACGATGAACAATTGAAAGCGTTAGTTGAGGTTGAAGAAACTCGATATAATGAAAATGCTGAGATTGAGCAACATTACAAATATCGGTGAAATTAAATGACTAATTGGATAACCGCATGTAGCACTGACAGTTTAGGCCAAGGTGAAATGTTTAGTTTTGATCATAATGAAAAAAAATTACTATTAACAAACATGAATGGGAAAATCTTTGCTACTGATAGAATATGTACACACGCAGAAGCCGATTTGGCCAATGGAATATTAACTGAAACTGGTCTCACATGTCCTTTACATCTATCCGTATTCAAAATTGATGATGGAATACCTCAAAACCCACCTGCTGAAGACCCATTACAAACTTACAGAACAAAAATACAAGATAATAATATCTTGATTGAGGTATAATTATGCAATCAACTGCTGACGCTTTCGAAGATCTAAGAAAAGATTTCCCAGTCTTAAACAGGCGTGTCAGAGATAATAAGAAATTAGTGTATTTTGATAATGCAGCAACTACTCAAAAGCCTAACCAAGTTATAGATGCAATTTCTGATTTTTATCAGAACCACAATTCAAATATTCATCGTGCTGTACATGCTTTGGCTGAAGAGTCTACTGAAGCCTTTGAAAATACCAGAGATATGGTAGCAAAATTTCTAAACATTGAAGATTCTAGAGAAATTATATTTGTTAGAGGTACAACTGAGGGTATCAATTTAGTTGCATATGCTTGGGGGCGTGATAATGTAAAAGAGGGTGACATCATTGTTACTACTGAATATGAACATCATTCTAACATTGTACCTTGGCAATTACTTACCCAAGAAAAAAAGGCACAACTCAAATACATTGACATTGATGATAATGGTGAACTAATGCTTGATCAATTAGATGATTATCTTTCAACTGGAAAAGTTAAACTCGTAACATTTAGTCACATGTCAAATGTTTTAGGAACAATTTCACCTGTTGAAAAAATTATTTCAAAATGTAAAAATGCTGGAGTGAAAGTTTTGATTGATGCTGCACAATCTGTTCCGCATATGAAAGTTAATCTAAATGAAATTGGCTGTGATTTCTTTGTATTTTCTGGTCATAAGATGTTAGGTCCAACAGGTGTTGGTGTTTTATGGGCTAAAAAAGAAATTCTTGAAAAAATGAGTCCATTTCTTGGAGGTGGTGATATGATTCGTGAAGTTCACAAATATGAAACAACATGGAATGATTTACCATACAAATTTGAGGCTGGAACTCCAAATATTGCTGATGTAATTGGATTTGCTAAAGCAATAGAATATCTTGAAAAAATTGGAATGGACAATATTAGAAATCATGAATTAGAATTAACAAAATATGCTCTTGAAGAAATGAAAAAGATTCCTGGTCTTACATTGTATGGCACGAAAGAACCTGAAAAACGCGGAGGTGTCATTTCATTTAATTTTAATGATGTACATCCACATGATGTTGGAACTATAATTGATAAAGACGGTGTTGCCATTAGATCTGGTCATCATTGTGCACAAGTATTGATGGAAAAACTAAATGTTGCAGCCACAAACCGTGCAAGTTTCTACATATACAATACAAAAGAAGAGATTGATGTATTAATCACGGCATTACAAAATGTAGCGAAGGTGTTCAAATTATGAGTGGAGATCCAATATACACTGAAATGATTATTGAATATTCTCGTAATCCGTCTAACTTTGGAAAAATAGATAATGCACATATTCACCAACATGATGCAAATCCATTATGTGGTGATACTATAGATCTATATCTAAACATTGATGACAACAAGATTAGTGAAGTGAAATTTGATGGGCATGGGTGTGCAATCTGTATGGCTTGTTGTTCAGTTTTAACTGAAATGATTAAAGGAAAAACTCTTGATGATGTTAAAAAGTTTGATAAAGATGAATTATTATCTGAATTAGGTCTTGAACATCTAGTCAAAACAAGTCCTGTTCGAATTAAATGTGCATTATTGTCTCTTAAGAGTCTGAAATTTGGAATCTATTCTTATTTTGTTGATAAAATGAATGATTCTGAATCTGCAGGAAACTTAAATGAAGAGGCTGCCAATCTATACTAGATGACAAATTCTAACATACTTCAAATCCGAAAAATAATTTTTGAAAATTTCAATGAAATAGATCTACGCTTCAATAATGATGAAATTTATGAATTATTGAAAAAAAATGATAACTTTGATCAATCACAAACTATAGATGATTTGGTAAATGATTTTAAAAAAATTGAAGATGATGGATTAGTTCGTTGTATTGCACAGAACTTTACAACTCAATGGTTTAAGATATTCGATGATGTTGAAAAAATTAACTGCCCTTCTTGTAATTCTGAAATTTATCTAGGTAAAGAAGAATCTAGAGTTTGTCCAATATCGGATTGTAGTGCTAGTCTTTAGAATGTCTTTCTGCAGCATCTTCTAGGCACTTTATCATAGGTAATTTTTGTCCTGTGAGATATCTAACTAGTGCGCCTCCTGCAGTGCTAATATGATTCACTTTCTCAGTTAAGTCATATTGTCTGAGGGCTGATGTTAGATGTCCCCCACTAATTATTGATGTTGCCATAGATTCTGCAATTGCTTCTAACATGGATTTTGTTCCAAATTGAAATCTCTCTTTTTCAAAATATCCTGCTGGACCACTCATGAAAACTGTCCCTGCACCTGAAATCATTTTTGAATAATGTTCGACTGTTTTAGTTCCGATATCAAATATTTCATCATCTTTTGATAATTCCCTAACATCTATCTCGACTCTTTTTCCATCTTTATTTACTGCAATGTCTACTGGTGTTGAAAATACGTCTGGGTGTTCTCCAATCAATGAATGTGCTTTTGCAACCATTTCATCCTCGTCTTTAATATTTAATGGATATTTTATTCTACCTTGTGCACGTAAAAAGACATTAGCAATAACTCCTGTTAAAAGAACATGATCCGCTCTTTCTTTTTTAATTAGTAAATTAATTGCTTTTAGTCTATCGTCTACCTTGGAGCCTCCCAAAACTATTGCAAATGGAGATTTTGCAACTGTAAGTATATTTTCTAACTGTTTAACTTCTTTTTCTAATAATTTTCCTGCACATGTTGGTAAAACTTGTGCAAACCCAACTAATGATGGATGTGTTCTATGTGCACTAGGAAATGAATCTAAAATAAATAAATCAAACAAATCTTTTATTCGTTGAACCATTATGGTTTTTGCACTTTCTTCTAATGAAAATTCATAATTTTCTTCTGCACACAATCTAAGATTATCAAGTAAGATTATTTCTTTTCCATCCATTTTTTTTATTTCATCTTGTGCTAGTGAACCAATAACATCTGCAACATATTTCACTTTTTTACCAGAAAATTTTTCTAGTTGTTTTGCATGTTCTTCCATTCCCACAAAATCATCTCTTCCCACTCTTCCTTGATGTGATATTACAACAATCTTTGCGCCTTCTAGTGCGTTAATTGTCTCAACAACTTCTTCTATTCTTCCAGTCCCTAGAATTTCACAAGTTTCTGGATGAATTGGGCAATTCATATCGACACGCAACAAAACAGTTTTGCCTTTAACATCAAAATTGTCTAATGTTAGTATATCCACATACAGAAATCGTTATTCCGGTTAAAATTCGTTTATCCGATCATGTCGTTAATGATGGTAAATGACATATTGTCGTCAGTTATCCAATAAATGAGAAATAATTGCAAAATATTCTATTTGGCATTAGATCAAGAACTTTTTTCATACTCTTGAGTGTATTTCTTATCTGTACTTTCATCGCAATGTCACAATTGACACTTGAATCTGAAAAACAATTCATGAATGATATTCAAAAATCTGCTGGAAATCCCTCTATTGATTATGCTGTATGGCTTCTAACTGAATCTGGTAATGTCTTTGTAATGCTACCATTTAGCATAATACTCCTAATCATTAGAAAAACACGAAGAATTGGAATGATTTTACTAATCTTACTTGTACTCTCTTCAATTCTTACTGGATATATCAAATGTGGAGTTGACAGGGATAGGCCATTTTTAGATTGGCTTGGCAATGAACTTCCTTTTGAAGTCGAACCTGATAGCTTTTCACTTTTTTGTGAAGGGAGAAGCTGGACAGCTGGATTCCCTTCTGGACATGCGGCACGTTCAGCAATGTTTGCATTTGTTATGGTGTATGTATTATCTGAAAAATTCCCTAGAGGTGTTCATTTAATTTGGCTTTACCCGATACTGATGTCATTTAGTCGTATCTATGTTCTACAACATTATCCGTTGGATGTAATTGGTGGCTTTATTTTAGGAATATTTTTAGCTGGTTATGTTTCAAAACGACTAAAACTTGATGAAATATTTTTACCACGAAAAATCTAATTTCTCTAAAACTCTGGAACTCACAAAAACCACGGCATAATTATCCTTATCTTCATGATATGTCCAATACCGTACATCTCTTTCTTGATTAGTTTTTCTTAATGCATACGTTACAGTTGTGGTTACTGTATATCCGATCCTTTTTGCAGTTTTTTCATTTTCTTTTGACATCACAACTTTGTAACCTTTATCCTCTTTATCAAAACCCATCATAACCATCTCATGTGCAGCTTCTGTTGCCTGTTTTTCATCTTTTACAACAAATGTTTTAGAAATAGGGATCTTGGAAGGATGAAATTCCATATTTTACCATATATTGTACCTAAAAATATTTTTTGGATTAAAACTATGTTAATTTTATTTACAGCTAAGTCAAAACCTCACAGTCTGAATAACTTAAGCCATAACAACTCTCGATTATGTCATGGCAGGATTAAAAAATAAATTAAAACAACTAACTTTGCAGAAATCCGAAATTACTAAGATAAGAAGGAAAGGTGAAAATGAATATAAAAAAGTCAAATCATTATCTAGAAAATATTCTTCATCTCTCAAATCAACTCAAAAACGAATTGAAACATTCAAACAAAATATTGAGGATATCAATGAAATGATAAGTCAAAAAACTGCCCAAATGGAAAGTGTTCAGAGACTCAAATTAGCTGCTCAGGAAAAATTAAATTTTGAAATCCAAAATAAAGAGCAAATTGAAAATGAGATTGATTTTGCTGATACTCCTGAAGAAAAACAGGGTCTTGAATATCGATTAAATTCAATAGTTTCTTCAATTGACGAAATTAAAAATGAAATAAAACAACGTGCCTCCATGGAGAAAAAGTTTCTACAAACAGTATCTGAAATTGAGAAAAAAAAGAATTTTGTAAGTAAAACTATCAAGAAAAATATTGAGTCAAAACCTGAAATTATGAAGTTAGCCAAAACAACACAACAAAAATTAGATTCTGTATCAAAAAAATTTGAATTTGCAAAGAAACGTGAATTATCTATTATTTATCAACTTTCTAAAATAAAATCTGCAATTCCAAAAGCTAAACCAAAAGCAAGAAAAGTAAAAGCTAAACCAAAAGCAAGAAAAGTAAAAGCTAAACCAAAAGCAAGAAAAGTAAAAGCTAAACCAAAAGCAAGAAAAGTAAAAGCTAAACCAAAAGCAAGA
>JABGTD010000031.1 GCA_018647405.1 Nitrososphaerota archaeon
AAAACTAAACAAAACTGTCCGTAAAGTAGACAATAAACTGGGGGTAAAATACCCTAAAAACCAAACCATAACAATGCAACGAAGCCTGCTATTGTTTACAAAAAGTATCAAATCGGATGCTACCTTCAAGGTCTACAAGCAATATCTAGACCACTTTATGAAATTCTCAGGTTGTCCCAAGAAAAAATATGACATACTCGCATTGGAGGACAAAGATAAGATTCAAAGAATGATTGAAGATTACATTATGGCAGAAACATCTGATCCTGCAAAATCTCCAAATTCAGGAGGGGTGAGAGTCTTTGCTCTAAAGGCATTCTTTGAGATAAATGATGTGGAATTAAAGTGGAAAAAGATTCTAAGATTACTACCAAGAAAGGTAAAAAAAACTGGAAGATACGCATACACCACAAGAGACATTCAAGAGATGCTCAGTGTTGCAAAGAACATACGAACCAGAGCACTAATTTTGTTTCTAGCATCAACTGGTGTTAGAGAAGGTGCAATCATAGAACTGAAAATGAAACATCTCAAAGACGTGCCACTAAATTGCAAGGCATTTTGTATCTATGAAGGAAGTATAGAAGAATATTGGGCTTTTTGTACACCAGAATGTTCTGAGGAATTGGAGAAATATCATGCGAAAAGAAAACAAGAAGGCGAGGTATTCATACCAGAAACTCCAGTGTTTTTGGCTCAAAATCATAAGGGTACTGAACTCTTAGCTATGAGTCCATTTGCAGTATACGCTACAATAAGACGAACTCTATTACAAGCTGGAAAAAGAGATCCAAATGATAGAACATACAAAAGATATGACAAGATGACTGTGCATGCATTTAGAAAGAGAGTCTTGACAATTTTAAAAAACACGCCAAATATCAAAATGGCAACTGCTGAAAGACTGGTTGGGCATACGACATACAAAGATGAGGAGAATCGTCCAGTTACTCTTGATTCGTCCTATTACGTACCTCTGTTAGAGGAATTGTTTGACCAATACAAGTTGGCAATTCCAAATATAACAATAGATGACATGTCAAGAGTCAAAGTGAAAGAATTAGAGTTGGAAGGAAAGACAAAAATGATTTCAGAACATGAACAAAAAGCACAGGGTATTCAGAACAGGTTGTTTTTGCTATTACTAGGACAACTAAAAAAGAATCCAAATGAAATTCCAGATGGATTCACACAGGCAGATATTGATGAGTTAAAGTATGAATTAGACAGTATCTCTGCCTAATTTTTCACTTTTTTACTTATTTTTTCTCAATCATGAATGCTATTTTCAATAAATCTATCAGTTGAGATAGGTTTTGGGGAAAGTAATGTTTGTGCACGATCAAATTGTCCCTGAGGATTCAATTTCAAGTATCTTTGTTTAGATAATTCTTCTATCGGAGGGGAATCTTCAAGGATTTTACTCAAGTTAAAAGATTCTTCAATATCATCATGATCAGTATATTTTTTGAATAATTGTTCAGGAGTTTTCCCAACAATATCAAAAATAGAATACATCCAATTTTCAAAAAATAAAATCATAAAACGTGATTTTTCTATTTCTGCTCTATCAGATTCTTTAAAAGATTCAAGATCTTTACTTTTATCTAGAAATTTTAAGGGAAGTTTCAAGTCATAAAGTAAATTCGATATAGTAGTACATTGAATGTAAAATTCCATAGCAGAACTAGCAAATAATTCTTGAAATTCAGATGGTATTCCGTGAATATCATTTTGCGAAAAAACCAAGTGATGCAAATAACTCCCAGAATAATAATTACTAGACACATCTTTTTGGGATAAATTATAATCTGTTAAAGAACCTCTTGTTTTAATATTTAGAAGAAAATGTAAAATAATACAGTGATACATATTTTGTAAAAATAATTCTGCAATTGTTTTGTTAGTTATTTTTTCTATCTCAGAAATATAATTTTTAATCCAATAATTATCACTTAATTTAGTTTCATGAAGAGATGCCAGTATTCCTTTTAAAGTTAAACTGAAAAATTTTTCTTGTTTTCCTTTAAGATTTCCAATCTTTTTTCCTTTTTTTATAGTTGTAAAACCATCGCTAAGATCTGCAAATAAAAGTCGCCTTCTAATCTTCTCCCTTGAAAGATAGATACGTCGTATTCCTAATCTAGTAATTTTTGTTTCAGTAGAGAAACCATTTTTTGCAATTAGACCTAAAATTATTCGTGACTCATCATCAATATCAAATGTAAATTTAGATAATTTCTTTAGAGAAGAATCCAAATTTTCCAGTGTTGTTTTTAACATCTGTTGTATTTTTTGTGCCTATCCTAATGTGTGTTTAGACAATCATTACACCTATTATCCCTATACCCCACATGATAAAAATTTGTCATTGGTGCAAAGAAGAATTACACGGTCTAATTTCTGATTTTGTTCATTGTGCAAGATGTAATGAAAGAAGAGTGACTGAAGGGCTAAGCAAAACGTTTGATCCTTGCCATTTGTGTATGACTTTGAAATCAAAGAGGGTAAACAAATGATTAGATGTAATAGTATTTGCTCAAGGTTTGAAAATGAGAAAGTAATTGGATTTGATAAGGATCAAAAGTACTGTGGGTTATGCCAATACTACATTACAACAATAGCAAGATTATGTAGCTGTTGTCACTCCATGTTTAGAACAAAGAGACGCAATAACAAAAGAAGGCAAGGGGGGGTTTGGAATGAAAAAATAAAATTTGAATTGGAGAAAGTTCAAGATTGACAGTTAAAAATTCAAACAAAGATCATTGCATAGAGGTATTGAGAAATAATGGATATAGAAAGAAAGAAAGAAAGAAAGATTATTTTTTCTATATACATGTCATTCAATTATATTTTAATGAGGTAGTTAGAAATGTATAATGTTAATTTTAAAACAGGTCATACATTATACAAAAAATTTAAAATGATTAATGTGATATTAGATGAAAAAAATCAGAATGTATTAACAAAATTAATTGAAAATTATGTAATTAAAAACAATAAACTACTTGAAAATCCAGAAATTCAACAAGTGATACAACCTACATTGCCATCATTTTTTGATAATCCAGATGATTGGAGTCATTATGTTGGAACATTAGACAATATTGGCTATGTAAAAATGGTAATACGTTTCATGTTTCTTCAATATTTACTTCTATATCACAAATATGATAGACACACCAAGAACGGATTTTTACCTTTTCTAAAAGACAACAAAAATAGTTTTAACAAAAGTGATGATCGTAGGTATCTTGCTAAATTTGGAATTTTTCGTGCTGTTAAAGATCAACAAAAATATTTTGGTTCAGATCTTTTTAGCACACAGAGTACTCGCCTATAGAAATAAACATTTCAACTGTAACGAGTCGGATTACAAATATCATAATAATGAGATAAATTATCTAATTTCGTGCAATAACTAGGCTTTAGGTATCAAATTATCCATATAGCATGACTTTTTGGATCAAAGCATGCCTACCATATGACAATGTATCCTGCTGAGAATATGCCGTATAGTCAAACACCGTCTCATAAAGTAGATTGTAACAAACGAACCCGTCTAATTCCAACAATCACTACAGCTGGAACCCCTAGGTACATTGCCAAATTAAGGACAATAACTGAAATACCAATACTCAAAACTTCACTTTCTGATTCAGCATTCTCCATTAATGATAAACTGGAAATCATTGGAGTAATTGCAAGCTTTACTGCTTCTTTAAACATTGGATGTTCTCTTTCCATGTCTGCAATGGTTGGTGAGAATGTGTAGTAAACATCATTGAATGTACTC
>JABGTD010000011.1 GCA_018647405.1 Nitrososphaerota archaeon
AATAAGTATATCTAGTGCTAATTTTGTATGCTTAATTCTTGTATAAGCTCATTGATTTTTGAATAATCTTTATGGAATTGTTTACCTTTTTCAGTTACTTTGATCTGATCCTTACTATCAATAATTTCTTTATTTTTCATTTCTTCAAGATATTTTGTTAATTTATCATAGGATGTATTGCATTTGAACTGAATACGTGTTGGGGAAATACTATCATTATCCATTTCTTCCTCAAAAATTGCAGATATTATATCAAAATAGAGTTGAATTCGTGTTCTTCTTTCCTTAGCCATAATTTTTGCATTGTTTTCGCCTGTAATAAATCGACAGACGACTAATTCCTTAACAAAATCTATATCTTATGAATTTATGAGGGAATTACTGGAATTATGGCGTAGTAAATACTTCTGTACCATTTTCTTCGGTCTGAAATATTATTGCCTTATGCGATTCCAATAATTGATTTAGGAATCTATCTCTTAGGTTTTGATTTATTTGGCTAACCTCGAATGAGCAGAGGAAATTTCCATTAATTTTAGCAAAACCATCATCTACACATTGTTCAATTTCGGCCATTCTGTCAGTTTTTTCTTCAGTATTGAAATCGAAATAATGCGTAGATATCACTCTAATTTTGGCTTCTTCAGGAAGTGTTTCCACTTTATCTAATATCATCTTGGAATAGTCTTCAAATGTTTCAGGTATCTCGACAATATGGAGGCGTTCGTTATTTTCTGTATTAATCCCAAATTCTTTCATTTCATCTAAAATTTTCTGAGGTTTTTGAGTAGTGTAAAAGCAATGTTGACCCGTTTCTAATCCTTTTTTAATAAAATTATACTCTGTTTTTTTCGTTTCATCATTTCCATCATGAAATAGAACTATGTGTGTATGTTCTAATTCTTCTAAAAATTCATTTGCATTAATCGTTTCTGGCATGAGGATTTATTCCTCTCACATCTAATAAACCAGCACTCACCATGGTGAGTTTTTTAGTACTTATCACAATTCATCAGGCTTTATAATGAAAATTCGGTCAATTAGATATGTTAACTGACCCTGAAGTAGATTGTGTTTTCTGTGATAAATCCGTCTATGATCATTCTAATTTTGAAACAAGAGAATGCCTATCAAAGCATCTTCAAGTTCAAAAAATTCTACAAAGTGCATTAGAAGAAAACCAACATCTCAAATTTCCATAATTCTAATACATAATTTCTTTATTTTTGATAAAAATATTATATTTTTTAATTACGTAAAGTCTGTGTTATAGACAGGTCTTGCTCCACTTGGAACTTCTGCAGCAGCTGATTCTTTGACAGATTCTCCCTTTGCCTGATAAACTCTAACTTTATGAAATACATTATGAGATGAAAATATTGCCAATCCTGCAAATGCAGCTCCTATGAAATTCCTTAATGTCACGTCTATATTTGGTTCTGCACCTATTACTGACATTTGGAATACAACGTAAAAGTTGTCAAATAACCAAAACGCCAAAGTTACCCATGATAATAACCCTCCAATGAGATATCCTAGTCTTGCTTTTTGCCTTACAAATAAAATTGCAAAAATAATTGCAACATACCATATTGCTGAACCAAACAACCATGAAATCTCCCAAACATCTGTTCTATCATCCATCCAATAGTATGTGGAGCCAATAATTGCCATGGCACAAAGTGAAATCAAAAGTAATTTTTGATTAACTTTGTATGATGTTTTTTCTTCAGGTGTTTTCCCGATTGGCTTGAATGCTACGGCTTCATCTCTTGCCTCTTTGATTGCCTCCGTCATATGTTTGAGATTTATTGGAACTAATTCTTGTATTGTGTTATCTTTTACGTAGGAGTCATGCACCAGGCTATCTACCAACGGTCGTGCCAATGATGCCTTTACTGGAGTTACTAGATCAATCCAGTATGATGATAATCTTGGAGTCAAAAATGGTATTTGTATGATGTTGAGATTTCTATTAATTATTGATGAGTACAATCTCATCATCTGTTCATATGTCATTTTATCTGGACCTCCTATCTCTAACGTCCTTCCAGCAGTGACGGGATTTTTCATAACTCCGATTAAATAATCTACAACATTATCTACTGCAATTGGTTGTGTTGTTGACTTAACCCATTTTGGACATACCATTAGTGGTAACCTTTCTACGAGATATCTTAACATGGCGTAGGATCCACCTTCTGCCCCCACTATTACCGATGCTCTTAATTCAGTTACCGGAATATCGCCTGAGGCCAAAATCTTTCCAACTTCATGTCTACTTCTCATATGTTTTGACAAATCCAAACTTTCAGTTACTAATCCTCCCAAGTAGATGATTCTCTTAACCCCTGCATTTTCTGACGCTTTAAGGAAATTTTGGGCCTGTAATTTCTCTCTATTTGCAAACTCTTCCCATTCTTTTTTTGAGCCTTCCATTGAGTGTAGAAGATAAAATGCAGTCTCAATTCCTTTTAATGCGTTAGACAATGACTCCATATCGAAAGCATCTGCGGCAATAAATTTAACATTCTGTGAATCTGGATGTTTTGTTCTAGACATCGCGGTAACTTTGTAACCTGTTGTTGCTAGTCTTTGAAGAAGTTTTTTACCGATGAAACCTGTTGCACCTGTTACTAAAATTGAATAATCTTTCGAGGATGAATTTTCTTTTAATGCTTCCATTTTCTGTAAATTACTTGAACTTGCTTGTTGACTCAAAATTACTCCTTATCCAATTTACGTAATTCTTTAAGATCTACAATCTCAATATCTTTACTTAATGTTAGGAGTGAAGATAGTTTTGGTTTTGCATCTTTACCCATCTTCAAAACTAGCTTATTTTTATGCAATACCTCTAATGTGACATTTTCCTTTTTCAGAACTTTACCGATATGTTTTGCCTCGGTCAATTGTTTTATCAAACTCATTTTTCCTGGAATTTTTGTAGGTAAATGCGCAATATTTAGTCGTCTAATATTGCCTTTGGAGGTAAATTCTATAGCGGTTCCGTCTCCATCGCTTATGGTAAATTCTCCGCTTCGGAGGTAAAGTAAAAAATTGGCAGGTAGGTCACTTTTCATTCAGTTTCCATTCCTGTTTATTTTGTTGTTATTGTCAAGCCACCTGATAGCACAACTGTTCCGGTTGAAACTTTTTTACCATTTCTATCTACCATTCCGCTAAGTTCTAACTTGTCGAATTTGTATGAAATGGCTGCGTGCTTTGCAGTTAGTTTATCAAAAACTTCTGCCAGGAGACTTGCCCATTCTTGTTCTTCTGTCATAATGGATTTTGAAATGTAATGATATTAAAGCCTAGTGCCCTATGGTGAGTCTAGTGCCTAAAATTACCACTAGACATACCCTAGTGCATAAGCCATAAATACAATAAATTGAAAAAAGTGTTTAATGAGCACTACACAACCACTTCCAACAAAGATCGCATTGATGAAGGGTGGAATCGGAGCCGGCTTAATGGGTGGCTTTGCATTATTTTCATCGTTCTTTGCAATTGATCAAATGTTAGATATCCCGCCAGGAACATTCTACAAAACTATCGGTGTTACAATGGGCGTAGATGAAGGATTAGCAATTGCAATGGGCTTTATGGCTCATATGGGCGTTGCAGCATTGATTGGAGGCATGTACTTTATGGCTTCAAACATTTGGAGATTCTTCAGATTGGTAACAGTCCCAAAAGCAATAATTACTGGTGTTTGGACTGGGCTAATTGTTTTCACATTAGCATTCTTACCAATTCACATGTTCGTAATGACTCCAATGATGGAGGTAGAATTGATAATTACTGACGTATCTAAATTTGACTTGGAACAACAACAAGCATTAGCAACCCTGTTGTATGAAAGCGATAAAATCTACATCAACGCATTCATTCTCCATATAATATATGGAGCAATCGCAGGATTCATTGGAGGTTGCATAATGCATGACGACTACAAAGGAGTGAAAAGGATTGCCGGATTCTGGTAACAACAACGAAAGAGGTCAAAAACTCGAAGGCATGTACAATGTCTTCATGCAAGACGTCTCGAAGTTATTTCCAAAGACCGACTCAAACCTGCTACTCAGTGTAATGGCTTTGGAAAGAAAATTCCCTGACATGATGCCACATGTGCATCTCGAGGTAATCTTTCCAAAGGGCACAAACGTCGATTTGCCAAAATACGAGATTACTGAAAAGTATCACGTCCAAGCAGCAACTCACCGATGGGACAAAAATATCCTTGTCGTAACTGGAATGATGAATGTGCATACTATTGCAGAGATTGCAGATCACAAAACTGTGGAAAAAATAAGCGGCACAGCTAACGCAGCCTTTTATTAAATCCCTTTTTTCTATTTATTTTTAATTACCATTATATTTGATCATTCTTTGCAAATTCCATGGTTGAAAAAAATGAATTAGAATCTCTAATTAAAAAAATTGGTAAACTACACAAAAAAATTCGTTTTGTTGCAATTATCCATA
>JABGTD010000008.1 GCA_018647405.1 Nitrososphaerota archaeon
ACCTGATAATTTGGGGTTGAAAAGTCAAATTTATCTCCAAAAATATTAACTAACATAGATGCGTGAATGTGTTCTGCTCCCAATTTTCCTGCATTTTCAGGGGCACCTGGAACATTATTTGTAGATGTAACAAACTCATAACAAGCAAATGAAACTATTACTCCAATCATTGATAAGATTCCTAAAGCCTTGAGATTTCTCATTCGATATTGTGATGTTCTCTTGCTTGCAAAACCTTCACGTTCTTCTTCTCTCTTTTCACGTCTATTTTTGCCCATTGTTCATTCCAAATTTATCGACCAAATAAATCAATATCGTTTATACTATCTACGAGTCTATTCATCTGTAATGACCCTATTTACGGATATAATTGAAGGTAAAAGACCTGGCTTCATTTTTTTTGAAGATGAACATCATGTTGCGATTTTAGATAAATACCCAATTGATACGGGCCATTCTTTAATTATTCCAAAAAAGCCATATGAAAAAATTATTGACATGCCAAAAAACGAGGTGGCGGAACTATTTTCTTTAGTCCCTCAAATTGCAAATGCAATTCTTAAAGCTACTGGAGCTGTTGCATTTAGTATTGCACAAAATAACGGCAAGGAGGCAAAACAAATCATTCCTCATGTTCATATCCATATTATACCTAGATATGCAGACAAAGCAACAATGTGGACAAAAAGAGAAATTCCTGCAGATGATGAATTATTACAATTGAAACAAAAAATTAAAGATTCATTCTAAGCACGATTCGGATTATAACGAAGTATTGCTGCAATATTTCCTAAACTACCTAACATTACTCCGTGTTCTGTTTTACCTGAAACGACTTCAACTTTAGTTCCAGTCTTAGCTGCAATTAAAGCAATATAGTCGATAAGATCTTGATCAGTTATTTCTGAATCCATTGTTTTACATTCAGAACAAGCCTTACTCTTCATTTCTGTTTTTCTTGCAATTCTTTTCCCTTGTTCAATAAGTTCCTCTTCCACATTTGAACATCTTTTACATGTCTTTTCAATTCGGCTCATGTGTATATCATCGGAGATAATTATCATTCCTGCAATGTTACTTTTCAACATCTCAATTACTTCTTTTAGACCATAACTTCCTAGTCCTGAATTTGTATTAATTTCCTGAAATAATTTTTCAATTATTCTTTTCTCCTCCACCATTCTAAAGTTTGATAAAATATCTGAACATTTTGCAAATGCTTCTCTAATTCCTTCTGCACCGGAATATGATGCATCAATTGTAGCAATAATGTTATTTTGTAATCGGTATTCTAAATATTCTTTTTTTACAAATTCTTCTTTTGTTGGACCGGGGCCTGAGACTATCAGTCCTTTTACTTTATAGATATCAATGAAATATTCTCTAGTTATTGCTGCAACTCTATTAAAATAATACTGTAATTCCATTTCTCTCAATTTCTGAAATCGTTTGGCTGATTGTCCTCCTTGTCTATGTTTTCCTGCAACGCCGGAACCTGTTTGTTTTAAAACTTCCAGTTTATCCCCGTGTAATAATCCCCATCCTGCATCTTTTGCATCAATTGCTAATAGTCCGATAATATTGTCATCTTGCAACATATCTTTCAAAATGTCTGTATGAAAATGATCATCGCATCGGTATAACGATGTGGTCAAATCTTTAGGTGGGTCAATCTCATATATTTTTACAATTTCACTTCCTGGCGGTCCTCCACCTTCCCTTGGAAGTGCACCACAAAATATTACTAATCCTTTATCCGGTGTTTTTTTGTATAGTTTTAATCTTTGAAGTACTTTAGATAATGAATCTACGACATGGGTTCTTGTTAAATCAGATTTTATATTGTCTGCAGTACCTTGCTCTTCTCTTATCTGTGTCATCACTTCGTGAAGTTGTTGACCTTTTGGAATGTACACTGTAATGAGCTCGGTTCCACGACCTGAATGTTGAGTTAACTCTTCTAACGTTTTTCTAATTTTATACATTTTTACAGAATCTACATTCTGAACTTCAAATTTTCCCATTTTCTAATAGCCTCTAACTCAGAATATAAAACCAGTGAATAGTCTAGTGCTTAGTAGATTTTTATGATTTAGCAAATTTTAGAATTTTCTTTATGAAACAAATCTTCTAGAAAACCATATCGAGGCCGTTATCTTAATGCAAAATACAATATTCCTACAACACAAATAGTTAGAAAAACAAACACGAGGCGATATAATATCATCTTCGATTAGTGCCTACTCTACTTCTTTTATTTCCTACTCTTTTTTCTTCTTTCTTTTTCTTCTTTTTGTCTTTGTTTGTAGCCATAGACATATTTCAATTCACTATATCTTAAAACGTCTGTCTAAACAAGACTTAGTCTATGGCTTAATGCGTGGCTCTACTAAGCCAGTGAATAATCTTTGACTCAGAATATTAACATTAGTGATTGTTCTCATCTTAACGGATTTTTAGTTGATTAATCAATTTTTGAAAATATTACTGATTTTGTTTTAAAATCAATCTTCTCAACTTTGTAACCTGCTTTGAATACTGCTGAATCGCTTGGAACTGGGAGTTTTTCTCCAATTATTTCATTAATTTCTATAAATGTTAGAGTAATACTCTCGGTTTTATCCATTAAGAATTTCTCCAAAGCCACATATTTTGTTTCACTTTCCATAGATGATTTACGTATAAGACGTTAATATTCCATGTCATAATTTATGCCACCCTGATAGATCATTAATCTAATGCCAATATTTTTTAACTTTTTTTAGGGGACATACTATCTAACAATAATGGCTAATTCGGAAGAAAACAAATATGAAACAATATCCATTGAATCAAAAATTAGAGAAGGAGTGTTTCACAAAGTCGTGAAAGATTTAGAAACTGGAAAAGCTGTTTCTTGTTCTTGTAAATGTTGGAGTAAGGGAAATAAACCATGTTATGGTATGAAAACTATCGGTTATGATGGCTAGAGTGTATTAAGTTAGGTAATTTTCTTTAGCAACCTAAGGTGATTATACTTGTTATTTTCATGAGTTTCCGAGTTTTTGAAATGCCTGTTCAAATTTTTCAAATGGCTGTGCCCCAACTATTCGATACAGATCATTATCATTGAATATCAAAAATGAAGGAGTTGCATTGATACCTACCTCACGTCCAAATTGTTCATTATCTAGAACTTTCTGTCTAAACTCGGAATTTTCTAAACATTGGCTGAAATCATCTAAATTCAACTCTACATCTCTGGCAAAACCTAAGAGAACGTTTTCAGTAATCCATCCTGTATTCTCTCCACCCCAATTATCATACAATGTATTGTGGTATTCCCAAAATTTGTTTTGTTTTTGTGCACAATAGGATGCTTCTGATGCCAAAATTGATTGCCCACCATTTAATGGAAAATCTTTATAGATGAAATTCACATTTTCTGTTTCAATATATTTATCATTGATTTTTTTCATTGTTTCATCGTGAAATTTATAACAAAAAGTACATTGATAATCCCCAAACTCAACTATTGTGATTTTGGCATTAGGATTACCCAGCATAGTTGATCCCTTCAATAGATTTTCTTTACTCAAAACTGATGAATTGTCTGTGGTCGGGTCTAAATTAGTGATAAGTCCTACTCCAATAACTATCCCGATAATAATTGGTATAGCTAAAAAATAGATCTTCATACAATGAGCCGGTTTTTAATTACTTTTAAATAGATAAGTTTCTTCAAAAAATCAATGTCACAGGAACAAACTACAATTACTACTTCTGGTGTTTCTAAAATTGCAATTGCTGTATTGGCCATTGTATTTGGATTTGGCTTGTTTGTAGTGGGCTTTGATCAAGGACATATTTTCAGTGTAGTTATGGGTGAACAAGCATTTGATGAAATGTTCATACACGAATTAACACATGACATGAGACATGCCGCTGGTTTTCCTTGTCATTAATTCATTCTAAACTCTCATTCTAAATTCTAAGAATATATAATGCGTCTTAAATATCCTTTATGATGGCAACTTTTATGGCAAAACGAATTACTTTACCTCAATTAAAAAAATATGATGTAACCCAGAAAGTTATTGAAATGTTAGCCGATGCAGAATCACGTGCAATTATTTTCTCTATTATAAGAAAAGGAAAAACTGCCGCAGAACTATCTGAGAAACACAAAATACCTCTAAGTTCCGTTTACAAAAAAATCTCTGATTTAGAGGAGCTCACATTAATTCATGTAGACAGCTGGCAAATTTCTGAAAAAGGTCGTAGATTCAAGGTTTATCGGAGTAGAATAAAGGATGCCGAGATAAGTATAAAAAAACCTGAGGCATCATTAACCTTGACTCCAAATGACGTCAAATAATGTAAAGAAAAGTATTGTTCGTGAAGCGCTTCCTAAGCCAAATATTCTACAATTAAGTGAATATGATATAACACAGAAAATCATGGATTCGTTAACTAATGCATGTCATCGTTCTGTACTGTTTTCTATAACTAAGGACTCAAAAGATGCCCCAAAAATTGCTGAAGAGTTGAACATATCATTATCTGCAGTTTACAAAACTCTGGTAAAACTAGAAGAATTAACATTAGTAGAAATTGAAAAATTTAATTTTGTAGAAGGTAAAAAAGTTAAACTTTACAAGAGTAGAATTGGAAGAGCTGAAATTACATTTGATAACAACGATGCAACTTTACATCTTTATCCAAACATATCTCATGACAATTAATATTCATCCATGTCTGAAATTAATATATTAAAATTAAATTTCAATGATGTCGACTTTTCACATATACGAAATATACGTAAATCTGTTTTTAACACTGAATTAGGAATTTCAGAATCTGAATTATTTGATAAACATGATGAAACATGTGATCATTTTTTGATATTTGATGGAGAAAAAATTGCTGGTTCTGTGAGAATTCGCTCTATAGAAAATGAAATAAAGCTCGAGAGGATGGCTATCCTTAAAGAGTTTAGAGCAAAAAATTATGGAAAAAACTGTATTTTACAAATAACGGAATATTATTCTACAAAAAACTTTTCTCGAATGATATTGGATTCCATCTACTCTGTAAGGGGATTCTACAAAAAGTGTGGTTTTATTGAAGAAGGAGAGATATTCCAAAGAGTTGAAATTGATCACATTCGAATGTCGTTAACGTTCTAGTCTATTTAGAAAACACCCGATTGATTATTATCTCATAAAAAAATGTAAAAAATATGAATGCCGAACTTTCTACAAGTAAACTTCATGACATTGCACACATGGGAATGCGTGCAACTATTGGCGTTATCTTCATAGTTCATGGATTTGGAAAATTCGGAAATCCTGGATTTGGTGGATGGATATCTAGTATGGGTATTCCTGCAGAAATGCAAATTCCTATAGCACTAGCTGAATTTGTACCTGGAATTTTACTCTTAATTGGAGTTCTAACAAGATTATCTGGTGCATTACTATCGATAGTAATGCTTGGAGCGATATTTCTTGTTAAAGGTGCAAGTAGTTTTACAGGCGACAAGGGTTATGAATTTGATTTGATTCTTCTTGCTGCAAGTCTAGTGATAATTGTTAGTGGTCCGGGTAGAATATCTATCTCACATCTAATCAAAAAGATTCCTAGAGCATTACAATAATTCTAGGTAACGATTTTCTCTATTTCATTTTTTTCTGCAGCAATCTTGATTTCTCTTGCAATTCTTTTTCCCATACTCATATTTTCATTGAACAATAATGAATAGTAAGGTGAGCCATCCATGTAGATGTTAGTTCCTGCAACAATTCTTGCTGAAAACTCAAATGATGTAAATTTAGCATTTTCATCATATACCCCTTCAATACAAAATGGGCCATTCATGCCAGGAGATACAACTCTTTTTGCTGCTTCAACAAAATTTTCGCCCATCTTATACACCTCATCCAATAAAGACTCTCTCAAAACTAGAGGACTATTACCAATTACGTTAAATGATGGAACTTTTTTTGATTTTAATTGCTGCTCTGATGGAATTCTTCCTAAACCTTCTATGTCTGATTCATGTCTTTGATCCACTCCAAAGAATTCTAATTCTCCAGTTAACGGGGAGTAGAAGAACTGTAAATAAGCTAAAACACCTGCTGCATATTCTTGAATGTATAGAGTTTCATCTTTTGAGATTACTCCTTCAGAAATTAATTGGTTTCTTTTTGTGTTATAATCTTCTTCATTAGCTGCCATGAAGTAGCCTTTACCTCCTGCCGCACCTTGTCTTTTCACAATTACTAATTTTTCAATATCTTTTGGTTCTGTTACGGGTTTTGGCATTGGAAGGGTTGCTTCTCTCATGAGTTGTTCCTTCATGATTCTATCTGATTCCCATCTTAGAATCCATTTATTTCCAAAAATTGGAACACTAATGGATTCAATTTCTTCAGAACTCATTTGAGCAATTAATGTTCCATGAGGAATTAGTATTGCATCTTGTTCTTTGAGTTTATCTTGTATTTTTACATCTAGTATCTCGGAGAATTTTTCAACTATTATCAATTCATCAATAAATTTGAATCTTCGGTATAATTTCTCACGTTTTTTTTCACAAACAAGTATTGTTTTGAATCCTTCATCTTTCGCACCTTTCAAAACTTGTAAAGAACAGTGTGACCCTAAAGTGGCGATGCTTGTCAAGAGTAATTTTTCTTATCTGATTGGCTTTTTGAATCTATTCCCTAGATAATCTGGTTGACACATATTGAAAGATCTCATCAATTAGCTCAATTTTTGCTTCAGATTCTAGATCTTCAGGAATGGTTTTTGCTAGAAAATCATACATCGATGCCTGATCTTCCAACTCTCCACGCTCTTTTCTAAGAGAATATGTAGCAATAGCACCTGATATGTAGGCAATAGCTTGCTCTCGCGTATTCATATACTATCAATTATACTCTAAAATAAAAATTATAAACCAAATGTAAAATAAACCCAAAAAATTACTTTAAACTAAATGATTGGAACTGAACTAGGGGATCTTAGAAGAACGCATCATTCTACTGAATTAAGTTCACTGGCTGAAGGTACTGAGGTCGTTGTAATGGGCTGGGTTGTAACGGTTCGTGGTCATGGAAATATTGTATTTGCAACAATTCGTGATAAATTAGGAAATATTCAGATTATTACAAAAAGTGGAGAATGTGATGATGACATACGTGAAAAACTATCCCATCTGAAAGAACATTCATCAATTGCGGTAATTGGCAAAACTAGAAAAAATGAAAAATCCCCTACCGGAATTGAAGTAGTTCCGAGCGAAATGCGAGTTTTTTCAGAAGTTGAAAAAATTCCTCCATTCGAGCCGTATGCAAAAACTGTGAAAAATATTGATACACGATTAGAAGTAAGAGCAATTGATCTAAGACGAAATGTTTTACAAAAAATATTTCTTGCAAGAAGTGTCACATTGAAAGCATTACGAGATTATTTTGGAAAAGAAGATTTTGTTGAAGTTAATACTCCAAAAATGATTGCTACTGCTACAGAAGGCGGTGCAGCATTATTTCCAATCTTTTATTACAATAAAGAAGCATTTTTAGCTCAGAGCCCCCAACTTTACAAAGAACAATTGACAATGAGTTTTGAAAAAGTTTTTGAAATCGCCCCGATATTTCGAGCAGAACCATCTAGAACAAATCGACATTTGTCTGAAGCAATTTCTATTGATTTCGAGGAAGCATATGTGGATTATAATGATGTAATGGATAGAATCGAAGACCTAATCAAAAACTGTATTTCAACTGTTCAAAATTTTGTAAAAGAAAACACTGATGTGGAATTTACTGTACCTGAGGTACCTGATAAAATTCCACGCTACAAATATGCAGAATTAATTGAAAAGATGCAGGCTGCAGGAGTCAAGGCACAATGGGGTGATGATTTGTATCCAAAAAACCTACAAAAAATTGGTCTAACTGGGTTTTATTTCATAATTGATTGGCCAATGGGTCCAAAACCTTTCTATGTCAAGGTGAAAAAAGACGATGAAAAAATATCAGAATCATTTGATTTGATGTGGGGTGATTTGGAATTATCTTCTGGAAGCACAAGAATTGAAAAGAAATCTGAATTAGAGGATAGAATGAAGAATAAAGGTATGAAAACTGAAGCATTTGGTTACCATCTTAACATATTTGATTTTGGTGTTCCACCTCATGCTGGATGTGGAATTGGTCTTGAAAGGCTAATGATGGCTTTAACTGGAACTGAAAATATTAGGGATACAACATTCTATCCAAGAGATGTCGACAGACTAACGCCTTAATCGTCCTAGCAAAATAATATCTATGGGATATTTTACTTCAAAACATGGTTGATGAAGAAGAAATAATTCGAGTAGCAGAATTAATGAAAATTGATCTAGAAGAACATGGTGAACACGTAAGCCGTGTAAAGAAAATGCTCGAATATTTTGATATTTTAGACCAAATTGATCTATCGTCTGAAGAAATCACTGCTCAACAAAAATCCTTAAACGAATTACGAAAAGATGAATTTATTCCAAATGATAAAAAACTAATTGAATCATTAAAAAACTTCCGTGAACATTATGTTCGTGCGCCAAAGATGAATTAGATGAACCTTAACACTTCTATTCTAAAATACATCGAAGATGTGAAATCTGGAACTTTTACTGTTGAAGAGTTTACCACTGAAACTTTACAACGAATTAAAGATGTGGATAGTGACGTACATGCATATCTATCATTAAATGATTCTGCAATAAATGATGCAAAACTAATTGATCAAAAAATATCATCTGGAGAGAAAATTGGTCAATGCTATGGGTTCCCTATTTCAATCAAAGATAACATTTGCATCACCGGTACTAAAACTACATGTGCTTCAAAAATATTAGAAAATTTTATCGCTCCATACACTGCCACGGTTATAAATCGCTTACAAAATGAAGATGTAGTAATTACTGGTAAAACAAATTTGGATGAATTTGCAATGGGGTTGACTACTGAATTTAGTGCGTTTGGTCCTACAAAAAATCCTTGGAATCTTGACTATGTGCCTGGAGGATCTTCAGGCGGAAGTGCTGCGTCCGTTGCTGCAAATGAATGTCTCGCATCACTAGGTTCTGATACGGGAGGATCTGTTAGAAACCCTGCTAGTTTTTGTTCAGTTGTAGGCCTAAAACCAACATATGGATTAATCAGCAGATATGGTTTGATTTCGTATGCAAATAGTATTGAACAGATTGGCCCAATGACAAAGACTGTAAAAGATTCTGCATTTTTGTTAAACGTAATTGCTGGTCAAGATGCTAATGATGACACAACAATCGATAACAATAATGTAGATTATCTGGAAAATATTGAAGATGGAATCGAAGGTAAGAAAATTGGAATTATAAAAGAAATGACTACGTCTGAAGGTTTAAGCCAAGAAGTTTCCACAGCTACAAAAGATGCTATATGTGATTTTGAGAGTTTGGGTGCTTCGTGTGAAGATGTAACACTTCCTACCATTCCTTATACTGTTGCTGCATATTACACAATAACTTCAACCGAAGCGGGTAGTAATTTAGCACGTTATGATAACATACGTTATGGTTATGAACTAGAATCTGAGGGCTATGAATACAATTCTTACATATCGAAATCACGGGCAAAATTTGGACCCGAAGTAACACGTAGAATTATTCTAGGAGGGTTTGTACCATCTGCAGGGCATGCCGGCAAATATTTCTTAAAGGCACTAAAAGTGAAATCAAAATTAATCTCTGAAATCAATAAAGCGTTTGAAAAATTCGATTATCTTATTTCACCTACTGCACCTGTACAGCCATTTAAATTTGGAGAAAAAATTGATGATCCTGTAACGCTAATGTTGTTAGATTACAATACCGTTACTGCAAATCTTACTGGCAAGCCTGCAATTTCCGTTCCGTACCGTGTGATTAATGGACTTCCTATAGGAATGCAGATTATGGCAAATAGTTTGAAAGAAAAGTCACTTTTCCAATCTGCATATGCATTAGAATCAAAGACTAATTTACCGGAGGTCCCATTATGACAAAAATAGGATTAGAAATTCATTGTCAATTAACAAAGTTAGAGAGTAAATTATTTTGTTCATGTAAGGCAAATTATAGGGAGTTTGAACCAAACCATAACATTTGTCCAGTATGTATGGGGTTACCAGGTTCATTACCTAGATTAAATCAAAAAGCAGTTGAATCTGCAACAAGTATTGCACTTGCACTAACTTGTGATACTCCTGAAAAAATTGCATTTTTTAGAAAAAATTATTTCTATCCAGATTTACCAAAAAATTTTCAAATTACACAGCTAAATGTTTACGGAGATATGAGTGTGGGCGGAGAGGGGTATGTCCGTGTTGAAGATAAAAATATCAAGATTAGACGTATTCAATTAGAAGAAGATCCTGGACGAATAATTTATGAGGGTGCGTCTGAAAGAACTAAAATCACGCTTGTAGATTATAATCGAGCTGGAACGCCATTAGTTGAAATTGTGACAGACCCTGATTTTGAAAGTCCACGTCAAGTTAGAGTGTTTTTGAATATTTTATCAGATTTATTAGAAAATCTAGGTGTTGCAGAACCTGGTTTGGAAGGTGCAATGCGTGCAGATGGAAATGTTTCAATCGAAGGCGGAAATAAAGTTGAAATTAAAAATATAGGTTCATTTCATGATTTAGAAAAAGCACTACACTTTGAAATTACAAGACAACAAAGTTTGTTTGAAAGAGATATTGAAATTGCTCAAGAAACAAGACATTGGGATGATAGAAGAAAGATAACTGTTAGTTCACGAAGTAAAGAAGAAGATCAAGATTACAGATATTTCTTAGAAAATGATATCCCTTGGGTAAAAATCGATCAAAGTACACGAGATAGATTAAAAGAAAATATGCCTGAAAGTATTAGTTCCAAAAAAGAAAGATATGTTGAAAAATTCGATATTGCCCCTCAGGTTGCAGACATTATTGCATCCGATAGATACTATTCAAAATTATTTGAAAGCGCATACTCTGATCATAATGCAAAAGATATTGCAAATCTAATAACAACTGACGTGATAGGTTTCATCGATACCAAAGAAAAACAGGAGAACTCAAAAATTACATCCGAACATCTGTCCGAGTTGATTGATGCAATAAACTCTAAAACAATAACACGAAATTCTGCAAAAGTTGCACTACAAGAAATTATGAAATCAGGTAAAAATACAAAAGATGTATTGAACGAAATGGATTTAGGTCAAGTTTCAGATTCATCTGAAATAGATACTATAATTTCTCAAATTTTTGAAGATGAAAAACAGGCGGTGATTGATGCAAAAGAACGTCCTGAAACAGTAAATTTCCTAGTTGGTAAAGTAATGCAGAAAACAAAAGGCAAGGCAGATCCTGTTAAAACACTTGAATTGATTAAATCAAAACTAAATCAATGAATCTAATCTTAATAATAATTCCAATTGTAATTTTAATAATTGGAATTGGCGGATATTTTACAATATTCCCTGATGAAAATATTGAAATTTCAGAAAATGAACAAACACTACAATCTGAAAATCTTCAAACATTAATTCAAACAAATGTTAAATCTTTATTCAAAGTAATGGCATATGAAAATGATTTTGAAATTATTGAAGGAGAGAAAATTTGGCGTAATGTTTTCTATGAACTTGATGAATCTAACAATATGATTTATGATAATTTAAAAAATAATAAAAAATCTGCAGTTATCTTTCCAATATTTACGGCCGCAGCTTATTCTGAACCGGGATTTTATACATTTTATCGTGGAGAATGTGATAGGGAATTTCATGGCGTTTTATTTCGGGATGATGATTGTTTGACGGTTAAACTTGAAGAGGAATATAATCCACTATTTACATCGAGTGCTAATGGTCTTCAGGTTCTAAATCTTTTAGATTATGATATCCTAACAGATATTTCAATTCATCAAAATCCAGAAATTCTTACAAAATATGAGAAAATTATTCTATTACATAATGAGTATGTCACATCTGTGGAGTTTGATGCAATTTTATCTCATCCAAATGTAATCTATCTTTATCCAAATGCATTGTATGCAGAAGTTAATTTTGATGAAGAATTATGGGAAATATCTTTGGTAAGAGGTCACAATTATCCTGAAATCACAATAAGAAATGGGTTTGATTGGAAATTTGATAATAGTCCTGAGGAATATGATGTAACATGTGATGATATGAAATTTTCAAAGATAGACAATGGTTGGATGTTAAATTGTTATCCTGAAAATGTGCTTCATAAAAATAAAGAATTGTTAAAACAAATCAAAGACTTCTAAGATTTCATATCATTATGAAAACAGGTTTGTTCTCCCGTATGACATGCTGGACCCGATGGTTCGACTAGGTAAATTATTGCATCTGAATCGCAATCAACCAATATTTTTTTCACTTTCTGTGTATTTCCTGATTCTTCACCTTTCATCCATAGTTTATTTCTAGAACGGCTCCAAAACCACGAATTTCCAGTTTTTTTAGTTAATTCAAGTGACTCTTTGTTTGAATATGCCAAGGTAAGTACATCTTTTGAGTTTGAATCTTGAACTATTACAGGAACTATGCCATTTCCTTTTTCAAAATCAATATTTTCAATTTCTTTTAATGTCATTTTTTACTCCCAATTTGATTTGCAACCATTGGTAGAAATGCACCTACATCCGATACAATACCTAATGCCTGCCACGTTCCCCTATCCATTAATTTTGTTACGGTAGGTTGACTGATATCAATTACAATTACCTTTACGTTTGCTGGAAGCATGTTGCCAGTAGCAATTGAATGTAGCATTGTAGATACCATTATCACCATGCTTGCATCCTTCAAAACTTTCTTGTATTCTTTTTGTGCTATTGCAATATCTGTGATTACATCCGGTAATGGTCCATCATCTCTTAATGAACCTGCTAAGACAAATGGAATATTTTTCTTAATACATTCATACATTATTCCACGTGTTAATTTTTTCTGTTGAACCATTTTCTTTAATGATCCTGCTTTGAATACAGAATTTATGGCATCCATATGATTTCTATGGCCTCTTACAGCTAATGTTCCATCTTTAACCTTCATTCCTAATGACGTACCAAGTGTTGCATATTCAACATCGTGTACTGCTAGTGCATTTCCTGCCAACACCGCGTTTATGTGTCCTGATTTAACTAATTTTGCAACAGAATCAGCTGCACCAGTATGTATGATTGCTGGACCTCCAACCAACACAATTTTTCCACCTTGTTTTTTTGTTCGGACAATATCTTCTGCAACCTTACGTGCAATGTGTTGAGTTGGCCTTTCACTAGAACTACCACTTCCCATGAATTGAAAAACATTCATTCCTTCTCTTGGACGTTCAGGAGTTGAAACTCTAATTCCATCTTCTCCAACTATTACTTTATCTCCCTTTCTAACATCTCTAATTGGTACACAGGCTGCTTTGTTTCCTTTTACTATAATACATTTATCCATCATCATGTTATCCACGTTAATCCATTTCTTATTATGATAAATTGATGTGTGATTGTTTGTAGTGCTGTAGAAATTATCTGGAAATACCATATTTTTTGCAGCTGCTTTCGTTTTACATTTTTTTTGGGTTTTTGTCGTTGCACCTTCCCTATGTAATGCAGTCATTATTTCATTCAGATGTGAATTATTTTTTCCAATAACTTTTAATTTTGCATAACTTTCATCGGTTTTCAGCTTTCCAACTGAAATTTTCATGACTTCAAATTTACCTTCAAGATCCATAACTCTATCAAAGATTTTTGTTAAAACTAACGAATCGATAAGATGTCCTCTGACCTCTATTATTTTCGAATATTTGTTCATCTTAGTATGATAATTAATGGCATTAATAAAATCTACACAGGTAAAGCTACTTTGCCTTTGTACTCTACAATGTTGTCTTTTTTCAATAATTCCACAATGTTGTCTTTTTGCTCTTGATTAAGACTCTGAACTAGTGATTTTGAGGTACCTTTTGAATCACATATTGCAATAATATATCCACTAGAATCGGTTAACACAAACCCTGATGATTCATCAACTACTGCATAGAGATTTTCTTCACCAACCGGTTCCCAAACATTGGTTTTGTTGTCTCTTAATGCTAAAGCTGGCATTGCCCTGTCATTGGATATTGAGTTTAGATATGCACGTGAAGCCTCTACTCTTTTTTGACCCATCTTTAATGCTTGGAAATATTGCATATGATAGAAATATTATAAATGCGATATAAATTAACAATTCTATGCCCCTTCTAAATACGACAATAATGCGGTTAAATGAAATTACAACTTTAGTTGAAGATAAATCAGATTTAACATCTGAAAATGAATCACTCATAAAACAAATTTTTAGGGAAATTAATGAAAAAGGTGAAAGATACGAAGTTGATGAAATTGAATCGTGGTTTGAAAATGAAGGGAGTTGGAATGTCAAAGATGTTAGAACAAGAATTGTAAATATCTCACATTATTCTCAATCAAAATTTGAACAAACAAACAAGTTTAGAATTATAGATGATACATGTGATGATGGCGATTCATGTAGTTGTGGAAATTAATTAGATTCTATCTGTTTTAACAATCTTGAAACTATTTCTGCATTATTTTCTCGTTCTTTAGTAATTTTGTTCAATCTTGAATTCTCTATTTCAGTCCTAACTTTTTTACTGATAATCTGAAAATACTCCTCATCTAAATCATTATTAGATTGTAGACGTTTTATAATTTCAAATAAAATACCAATTAATTCATTTTGTGCTTTTATTAATTCATCATTATTTTCAGACATAATTGTTACATTGAAAAGCATATTTGTATTTATTTTAAGATGTCCATCAGGATCTTTTTTACATCAGGATCCATTATTTGTTCAACTGCTGAAATAATGAATGGTTTGACTTTTTCAGGATCTACGTCTTTCTCATATATTTTTGCTTGTAGCGCCATCTCTAGTTTATCTAATTCATGTACTAATTTTGCTTCAGGAGTAGTTCTAACTAAAAACTCATCCCAGATATCCCCATAATCCTCTTGAATTTTTTGCGGGAGTGATTCTAAAATTTCACTCATCGCATAATTTTCTAGTTCTGATTTTTTATCATATCCAATTTGATCAGGCATAAAATCTCCAATTTTTGATTCAGCCCAATCATGCAGGATGGCCATTTTGAGAACTTTTTCAGAATTTAGAGACTTCATATCGGATAATACCATAGACATTACAGACATCATGTAGGAATGTTCTGCAACAGATTCTGAATCTTCTAAGCCCACTTTTATTTTCCATCCAGATCGTGGTAATTTTTTTAATTCTGCAATCTGAAAAAAGAATTTAGAAATCATAATTTTCATTTAATTTGTTTTTAATAAGCTTCGTTACTAAGATACAATATTCATAAATCTCTCGTTCCTGAAAAACTCTTCAAATTCTTTATTATTTTTAGATTTATTTTTTAAATTCGGCATTACATTTACTGCTTTTTGAAGAAATGTTAAAAATTGCTCAATGTCGTTTAATTTTAAAAAATTTGATGCCATATCATACAAAATATCGCCATTTTCAGGATAAATATTCAATAATTTTGTGCATATGGAATTCGATTCTACAAACCTATCTAATTTTTTAAAAATACGTAATTTATGATATAAAACGATTGTTTCATCCGGGTTGTTTTTTAACAAAGAATCACAAATCTTTATCGCATCATCATATTCACCTGTTTTTCTAAATATTGATATTTTATTTATTAATACAGTTTTGTCGTTTGGACTATTCTGTAAAAATTCATCATAGCAGGCTAACGCTTCAGAATATTTTTTTAATTTACTCAAAGAGTATCCTTTGTTATTTAATGCGATTAAATTCTTTGGTTCCCGTTCTAAAACTATTTCATATTTTCTAATACATTCTTGAAATTTTTTATTAAGAAATAATTGATTACCCTCATCAATCTCAATCATGATAAATTGTTGGCACCATGTAAATTTTAACATACCCTTAATAGATATGCATAATGAAATTTTTTATGAAAATTTACACAAAAACAGGGGATGAAGGTAAAACTTCATTATTTGATAACTCTCGAGTTTGGAAATCAGATGAACGTATAATGTCATATGGTGCAATTGATGAATTGAATTCATCCATAGGGGTTGCTTTATCTCTAGAATTAGACTCTGAAATCAAGGACATTTTGATTAGAATTCAAAATGACCTGTTTATTGTTGGTTCAGATCTTGCAAATCCAAATATGGCCGATAAGAAAATCAGGACAACGTCTGAAATGATTACATTCATAGAACAAAAAATTGATTTGTTAGAAACTCAATTGGAGCCATTAACTAGTTTCATTCTTCCAGGGGGTGCATTATTAGCATCTATCATCCATTTATCCAGAACAATATCTAGAAGAGCTGAAACTCATGTTGTAGCACTATCTAAAAATGAAGAGATAAACAGAGATGCTCTAATTTACTTGAATAGGCTATCAGATCTAATGTTTGTATTGGCACGTTCAATTAACAATCGAAAGAAAATTCCAGACGTAGTTTGGAATCCCTGAAAGGATACGCTTTAATTTCAAGTAATTCGCAAGTTTTTCATGCCGAGGTAGCTCAGCCTGGGAGAGCACCACGCTGAAGACGTGGCTGTCGGGAGTTCAAATCACCCCCTCGGCATTATATTCCTTCATAATGAAATATTTAATAAGATGATATTCTGATTTTCATCGAATCACATGGTAGAAAAGAAAAAGACAACAAAAAAAGTTGCAAAAAAGACAACAAAAAAAGTTGCAAAAAAAGCCTCCAAGAGACAAGCTGATTCTGAACCTTTAGATTCAGGAATTGTGATAGTCGAGGATGATCTATCTATCGATAAAGAAAGTGAACTCGAAGAAAGACGTGCATATCTCGAAGAAGCTCGCTCTCAAGAAGCAAGCTCAGATTAGAAATGCTTTTCACACACAGTGTGATGTCTAATACATGAAAGCATTATGCATGATTACTGTAAAACCCGGCATGGTTGATAAAGTAGTTCAAATTTTAAGAAAAAAAAGAAAAATTTCAAAAGACATAATGGTGGTTACAGGAAGGGCAGACATATCCGTTATTTTGAATTCATCAATAGATGAAATTAACAATGTGGTAATTGATTTAAAAAATGTAAAAGAAATTGTTAACACAGAGACGTTAATTGAAGTAGAGGTTGATTTAGGATGGTAAAAGAAGTAATACTTGTAAAATCTCCAAAAAAATTGATAGCCGCAAGACTGAGAAAAATAAAAAAAATAACCGAGTCATTTCCTGTTAGCGGTCAATTTGATGCGGTAGCCGTAATTGATGTTAAAGAATTATTCGAAATTAAAGATGTTACAACAGAGATACAAAAAATTCCAGGTGTAGAACGAACAGAAACCATGGTTGAAGTAAATCCATAAAATCTTATAACTAATAATGATGTTAATGGGGTATGAACATTAAACGCATTGGGAATATAATATTAGAAGTAAAGGATTTGGATACGTCGATTAAGTTTTATCATGACATTTTAGGAATGCCAATAAAGAATGAACGGCGCAATTGGGTGGATTTGGGACAACAATCCGGAGGTACATTAAGTTTACACCCTGCATCAATTACAACTTCACATACAAGTACGTCAAAAGAAAATGGAATTTTAATTGGATTAACTGTAGGTGATTTAAATTCAGCAATAGATGAATTATCTGATGCAAAAATAGAAATATTTAGAGAGGTTCAAGAAAGACAAGCAGGGAAAAATGTAATAATTTTAGATCCTGATGGGTATATGATTTCATTATTTGAACCTGATTTTTCAGAAAATAAAGAAAAACAAACTTCAGGATATGTAGGATTTACACCAGAGTAATTATTTTTTTAATTTTACGTATCAATGTAGTAGTTGATTTAATTTTTTTATTAATTGTAATATAGTATGTTATGCCATTTTTATAAAATAATAAAACATTAATTTTTTTATGAGTTATTAAAATAAATTCTAATTCCCCTAATGTTTTTGATGTTTTCTCTCTTAATCTCATCATAGAGGCAATTGCAAAAAATTCATGACGTACGGAATCTGGTGAAAAAATTGGTTTCACACCAGGCATGATTTTTCCAGATATTGTGCGACCATATTCATTGAAAACTCCTGCATATCGTATATCCTTTGAAATTGATAAAATTTTTTCACAGTTATTTCGGTGCCGAGTGACGATCTTTGCCCAAGATTGATTATTCATAATTGTCTAAAATGGTTCATAATTAATAAACCACATTAAATATTGATTTTTGAAATGAGTATGAATTCTAAAGATAAAATTAATGAAATACTTCATTCAGATGCAATTAATTATCTTGAAACTTCAGAAAGACTAATTCTCAAAAATGTATTGGAAAAAGAGATAATATCCGAATTAGATATTATGAATTTAGATAAAATTCTGCAAAAATATAAAAAATTTATTAAAAATTAGACTGTGATGACTTTTTCTCAGATTTTTCAAGTTGTTTTTTTAACTCAAGGTTTTCTTTGAGCAGTTTATCATTTGCTTCTTTTAGGAGTGAAAATGACTTTTCTTTATTGTATAATGGATGACCTGGAGGGAATATCGATTCAGAGCCATTTAAGAGACCATCTGCATGTTGACGAAACATTTGATTAAAATCTTCAAGGTTTGGAGTTAGTGATGCATTTCTTTTATTAAATTTCTCTCTAATTTTCTGAATTCCCGTAACTCCTGTAGGAGGTCTACTAGTGGGTGGATAACGTACCGAATCTTCAGGGCCGTGATTTACATCGGCGGTGTTAAATTGTGTTTTTTTATGATTAAATAATCCCATATCCATACTATGAGAGTTTTTGAACAATATTTTAGCATTCGTATAGTGCCTTTGTGCTCAAATTGTGAACAAACATCGATTTTTAGTCATATTCTTCTGATCGCAGATCCTTATAGCGATCATAAATTTGGATTGATCCATGCAACACAATAAAGTGAAACGTTGTCTAAAATGCAATAAAATAATCCAAGATGTCGAATTACATAAAATTGTGATGTATGTTGTAGAAGAACAATTTACCGAACACCACTATGAACATGTAGAATGTCCAGACAAGTTTACAGTCTAAACTGAATGATAGTAAACAGGATATAATTCTCCAGTTTCCCTACTATGATACTTCCATTCATTTTCATCCCAAATTTTTTTCGAAAATTCTTTCCTCAATGAAGGATGAATTCTATTGTAAACGTCTTCACCTATCAAAATTTCCTGAGGTTTTGCTTTTCCTTGAATTTTTGCTGCAATATTCATTGCAGGGCCTAGTAAATCTACGTGAGATTTTTCAGCATCAGATCCATATCGAACAATCATATTTGTTCCAAAGTCAATACCAATTTTCACAAATAAATCTGGGTAGTCATATTGATTCAGAATTGGATTGATTCCTTCTTGGATAATTTTAATCATTGATTTTCCTGCACTTATTGCATTATCTGCAGCAATCAACGAACTTGCATGAACAAAATAACCAATTACCGCATCACCGACAAATTTTAAAACAAATCCTCCATGATGCTTAACAGCAAATGCCATTTCTTGTGCAAATGAACTGATTATGATTGCAACTTTTTCTTCAGGTAAGGTCAATGTAATATCTGTAGATCCTACCAAATCCACATACATTACAACCATCGACTGTTTTTCATGTACATGTTGTCTAAGATATGCATCAGATCTATCTACGGTTGCATCATATTCTATCCCTTTTTTTAATGAACTCCAAATTCTTTTTTGAGTTTCTTGAATCATTGTTTCAGAATCTATTACCCTCTCATCGCTCTTTCCAAGCATCATATCTACCACACTACCTTTCTGGGAGGTATCTTCTTGTTCTGAATTTGTAGAAGGTAATACAGAATCTTTATTGTTTTCCATTGTCATATTCTTAAAAAATTACTGTGTTTTATCCTTTTTTTGTAAAAACATACGGTGTCTCAAATTTTTGATCCATAGTCCAATAGGTTGGCAAAGAAATTGTAGATACTACGGTTAATTCAAATTTCTTGATGGAGGTTCCCCATCCAAAATGAGTTCTATCTCTAGAAAATTCCCGATGGGAGTGACTTCCAGTTAATACAAATGATGAATTTGGAATATGGGATGATTCTAGCGTATTTTGAATAACAGATTCTGCTAAAACTTCGCCAATTTCTGGAACTCCCCCAATAACAAAAATGGAATTTTTTGATGGAATTTTTTTAAAATCATAATTTGTCGCATCAGAACATACCGGGTTAAAGTCAATCCCTGTTTTCAGTGACAAATCTTCCTGCATATTTACTAGATTTTCATCAATTTCAATTGAGATTGAATCTAATCCTAAAACTTTTCCACAGTACGCAATTCGACCATCCCCTGAACCAATATCAATAATTTGTTCAAAGCCCAAATTTTGTGCAGCCAGTGCCAACCCCCATGCAGATAACATCCATGTAGGATAAAATGGTGCATAACTGGTGTCGTGTTTGATGCTATCTATCCAATAATTATTCAAATCACCTTCAAAAATTGTATAATCCAAATCTAAAATTTTTTTAGATATTTGATTTGAATAAATTGGATTAGCATCAAGGAATTTATGTAATAATGAAAGTGAATAACTTTCAATTTGTAGGGATTCATCAGGCATATTTGGTAAAATTTCCGTGGTGTGACTATTACCTTTGTATAATTTTACAAATTCATGTTTTAACTCACATACACTCTTGGAATATGTTTCCATAAATGATTACAATTTAAGGAAGTAATTAAAAGAAATCCTGTGAGAATAGGAAATCCTTCAAATAATGAATTCATTTTAGAATTAAACAAAATTAATGAAGAAATTCAAGTAGAATATTTAAAAAAAATTATTCATGTTACAAGGAGTGTTAATTGTGATGTGATGTTGGGAGATAGTAGCACCAAGAAAGTTGAAACATTTGATATTAAAAATGTAGAGACATTTTTTGGAAGATTTGAATCCATTTTGTCAGAATGGAATTCCCAAGGAGTCACATATTCTTCAGATGAAGATCTAAGACGTATATTTACAAAAGCTGAGATTAGAATTGGAAATTATATCATATCATTACATACATCATTACAATATCATGTTTTACTATATTACAAACCAATACAACAAGTGATTGAATTACAAAAAAAATTAGCAGAGTTAATTGATACAAATGGAAACTCTGAATCAAAATATGAAGAAGAAGGAGAACGACTGATAATTGAAAAATTAAATGAATTGGGGTTTAAAGATATGCCAAAGCAAGAATTATTTGAACTATTTTATAATGACGAAGAATTAGCGAAAAAAATTAAGAAAATGATAGATGATTCACAACCAGAAGTAGTGGATGTGCAAGGTCAGAAAAATGAACTGTTCAAAAAATTAGATAATTTATTGATAGAAACATTTCATACAACATCTGTAATGATTGATGAACAAAAACTCGTAAATGGTGAAGAAGGATGTCTATGCAATATTGATTTAGAATATGTAGATAATGGTGCAAAACAAGGATTGGTAGATGCATCACTAATAGATGAACAAAATAAAATATTGATCAAACAAAACATTACAAAAATTTTAGATGTAGTTTTAGAAAATAATTCTTAATCAAGGGCACATAGGCTTAATGCCTTGGGGAGTGTGCCGCTTGACTAATAATTTACATTTTGATCGCACGTATTTAGGGATTTTGTAAAATTTAGGCACAAATTTAAAAATTAATTCATTTCAAACAATTAATTATGTATTGAATTTGTAACAATTCC
>JABGTD010000043.1 GCA_018647405.1 Nitrososphaerota archaeon
CTGCTGATTCCGCCTCTGTTGTTTTGATACACTTGAAATCTTTGCTTTGCAGTTAGGTATTGGTCAGAACCTGTCTCGTCAAAGTTTTGCATGATGAGTTTTGATTCCTCAGAGCAGTAAATTGGAATGTCCTCACGCAGATACGGAATGTATGCGCAGTGGTCTACATGTGCATGAGTCAGCAGCACTGCATCAATTTCTGTGTCTTCAGTACCATCAAAATCCATATGTTTTGCATAATCACGCCTGTAAAGCCCCTTGATTTTAGGCAAAATTCCTAACTCAAAGAGATCATTGAGACTGTTTGATGTTCTGGGACCCAAGAATTGTGAGAAAAACTGTCCCTCTTGTGAGAAAGACATTCCAAAATCCATAAACACCTTGGTATCTTTTGATTCAACAAGAAACTTGTTTCCTCCAATATCATTTACTCCTCCGTGAAATGTAATGTCAGTCAATGTGAGTAATGAGAATATCTAGAATAAAAGCATCATGTACATACTATGGATAACTAATTTTGTTTTAATTCCATAATACAATGTAATAATTATATTTTTAAAAAAATTTATTTTTTTGTTTCATCTGTACATCTGACTATTTTGCCTTTTACGATTAATTTAAAATCTACAATAACGATATTTGGTTATTGTCAACTTGTGATACATGTTTACGTGATGATCTACAACAATTTCATAAATGTTGCAGAAGATGTGGGTCTAGAAATCCCACATATGTTAAACCTGATTTAGATGATGTTGCAGAACCTACAGTACATGAAATAAAAATTGCACAAAGACTGTTTGCTGAAGGAATTGATTTTATTATGGGCCCTGAAATATGGTATTCTAGTTGTACGTATTACACTCCAGATTTTTTAATAGAAAATAGATTTGTAGTTGAAATAGATGGTGGATATCACCGTGCATCTCCTCATCAGATTCTAATGGATAGAATTAGACAACGAGCTATTGAAAACTCTGGTTACCCAGTATACAGATTTACAAACCAAGAGGTGAAAAAATCTTTTGAAAAAATAATAAACAAAATATTATTTCTAATCAGCAACTCTCAAGGTGCTGCAAACCAATCAAGCATTCTGGAAGTTGATATCTCCAAGGAACACCGTCTTTCCAGTATTATAGATGATGTTTTGAAGGATAAGGCTGATGAGTTGTACAAGCGAACTCTTGCTCACGGATGGACAGTTGACGTGTTTAATTCTGTAATTTCTGATTTTATCTCTGGTCCAAATTCTAATCGATGTGCAGTGCAGAGGCTAATGATGCTGTTATTGGGATTAAATTTTAAAGCCTCTGATGACGGAACTGCAGATTTTCATAATTACGCGGCATTATTTGAAAATGCAATTGTAATTTTACAGGAGTTTTTTGGAGATATAGCCACAGTGGAACTAAAAAATGAGTTTAACATGTCTGCAACAAATTTTTTAAAAAATCTGGTAATCTATGGAAAGCCTAGGATCCTTCCTGAAAGGGTAATTACAGTAAAAAACGATGGGGATATTCAGAATTTAGTAAAAAGTTTTAATTCCAACTTTTCAAAATTTGGAATTCAGGTTTCTGATGAAGACTTGAAGATTGAATGTCTTCATGAAAAAGAAAAGAGATCTAGTAAGAAATCACAAAGTAAATAATTTTAAACTTTGATGAAATTAAAATTAATTATTTTGGTAGTTAGTTTATCAAATTAAATTCTAACTCCACAAACGCTTTTCAAATTACATGCATCGCACTTTCGCTTGTTGTTGTGATGTTCTGGCTCTGAAATATTTACTGCAATGCTTGCAAATGTCTCAAGGGAAGTGTGCAAGTAATGTAAGGAAAACGAGTCCTGAGTTTCAGAAAATATCTTATGCGGTTCCTTTGTTTTTCTGTCACAGATTCGCAACTCCCACTGCTTTTGAGTATGCGGCATATCAAAATAGTCATCAGGACTTGCCCTTCTCTTTGAGGAAAAGTTAGAGTTAAGATATGCCAGTACCTGCAGCAACCGACCGGGATACGGCTGTGTTTTGGAATCATATGTCTGTGGCCTTGCAACAAACTTGTCGTCTTGTACAATCAGTGTACCGTCAACTCGCAGGATTTTGTCAATTCTGCCAGAAAGTGACACCACTACATTTTCAGACGGAAACTCAAATGGAACGGTTAGTGTAGAGTAGATGTTTTCGCGTGCAAATTCAATGTCCTTTTTCTCGTCCTTGATTTCAGTAATGGTGACAGGTTCCAGTTCGACATGCTCTGCTTCGTACTGTTCTTTTTCATGATGCGCCTTTGTTCCCTGGATTAGGGCCTGAGATGGTTTTGGCTTTACTCCCTGTATGGATAGTGGAATCTTGTACTCGCAGTAACCCATCGAGTCTGAAAAGTCTGTTACTGCAGCATTTACAAATGTAATGTCGTTTACTTTGTTAATTTTGATCATGTCTCAGGGTATACCGTCC
>JABGTD010000039.1 GCA_018647405.1 Nitrososphaerota archaeon
ATCATAGTAAATAGAATTATTTTGTAAAAAAATATGAAGAGAGTCTAAATCATTTTGAGGAATGGGAAAATCATTAGATTCATTCAGTGGCATGATTTCCTGAACATGACTAGTTCCACAATAAACACGTCTGAATTCTTGTTTTAAATTTACAAGATTTTTAGAAATAGTTTCAATCATTCTTTAAACCGATTTCATATTGTTCAACAAATTCTTTTGTACTCATTAATTCACGTAATTTTTTGTATAGTAATGCCTCTTTTTCAATGATTTCTTTGGTTTTTTGTTCAGAATTTTGTCCAAGTAATTTGAGATTTTCTGTGGAATTTTGAATGGAATTTGTTAATTGTGTCATTATTTCAGGATGAAGAGATTTAGTGAAATTATCAACCAGGTATTTTTCAATTTCTTCTATTTTATCAAATAATTTTTTATGTTCAGATTTAGCAGATAGTCCAAAATCATTTTTGAGTTTTTTGGCTAGAGTTTGTACCATGATTGTCTGATAATATAGACCGATAATATCAGGCATATTTTTTTCATCAATTTTAGATATGACTTGAATAGTTTTCTGTAATTTTCCTAATTCAGAAGTGATAAGTTCAAATGAATTCTCAACGGATAAATCTGGAACCATATAGGAACATTATTTCATGTATTTTTATTTCATTCATACAATATTGATTTCATTGACTCTAATGGATTAAATAATTGAAAATTATGATTTTCATATGACGAAAAAAATTGCAATAATGAAAGGTGACGGAATTGGACCAGAGATTGTGGATGCAATGACTGGGATTTTAAAAGAATGTAATTTGCAGTCAGAAATGGTGTTTTGTGACGCAGGATCTGAACAATGGGAAAATAATGGTAAAAAAGATGAATCATACATTCCTGATTCAACTATGCAAACATTAGAGGAGGTTGATGCATGTTTCAAGGGACCAACCACAACCATACCAATACCAGGTGCTCCAAGAAGTGTTGCAGTAACTTTAAGACAAAAATTTGAATTATTTTCAAATATCAGACCAGTCAAAACTTTCAAAAGACTAACACCAAATCGAGATGTAAATTTTGTATGTTTTAGAGAGGCAACAGAAGGATTGTACACAGGAGTTGAAACACAACTTAATGAAGATACAGCAATTGCAATTAGAAAAATTTCAAGAAAAGGATGTGCAAGATTTATGGATTCAGCTCTTGATTGGGCAAAAAAATATGAGTTAAACAAAGTTGTAGCAATAACAAAACGTAATATTTTAAAAAAAACTGATGGTTTATTCTTTGAAGAAGTACAGAATTCATTAAAAAATTATCCAAATATGGAATTACAAGAAATTTACATCGACAATATGGCACAACAGTTAGTTATCAATCCAGAACAGTTTAACAATTCAGTTTTGGTAAGCACAAATTTATTCATGGATATAATTTCAGAACTTGCTTCAGGAATTGTAGGTTCCATTGGACTGATTTATTCATCCAATATGGGAAAAGATTATGCGATGTTTGAAGCAGCACATGGAAGTGCACCATCATTCAAAGGTCAGAATAAAGTTAATCCTACAGCCACAGTACTTGCAGGTGCATGGATGGCAGACTATTTAGGAGAAAGAGATATCAGAGATGCAATATTTGATGCAACTGAACAAATAATCAATGAAGGAAAATACGTTACATTTGATATTGGCGGAGATGCCACAACTACTCAAATGTCAGAACAGATTACAAATCTTGCAAAATCAAATTTACGAAAGTAAATGATTTACTTGTACAATGATTAGTTCTTCATAAAATAATTTTTTTTTATCTATAATTTTGGCCTCAAAATTTTTGGATTTTACAAAATCTACTAATCCCATGTAGTCGGATAGTGATGAGGTTACGAAAAGAAATTTTCCTTTTTGAGATAAATGGGGTAATGCAGAAGTTATGATTTTCACAGGTATTTCCAATCCATCTTTACCACCATCAGTTGCAACATCAATAATTTCATCGGTTGCAAGATATGGAAGATTGCAAATTATTAAATCAAATTTTTGGTTTAAGGCATCAGCCGAGTTACAGCATATTACATTTTCAGTTTTGTAGTTTTGTTCAAGAAGTGTATTAAAACTAATATCGGTACCAACCACAAAGTTAAAAGTAGATTTTAAAATATCGGTGAGATATCCAGAACCACACCCAATATCTAATGCAGAATTTCCACTTAACCCCTTTAGCTGATCTTCAAGAAAAAAGGTATCTTCAGCAGGAAGATACTGTTCAGATTTTTCTAATTTTTTTTGCAAATTCGATAATTTCATTATTGTTCATTTCTTCTAGTCTCCGATTAGATTCTATTTCTATTCCTAATCGTTTCCCTATATTTTGAAGTTTTTTCCTTCTAAATGAGAAAATTAGATTTACAGAGTGGATTAGTTCTTTTGAAAATGTGTCTTTTCTTAAAAATGACATTACGGCAGAATCAATTTTTGGGTTTGGAGTGAAATTCTCTTTTCCAATCTTTTTTAAAATTTTCATCTCAAACCCTGATTGCGCTAAAACAGACACAGATTTTCGTTCTTGTTTTTCAGCCAATAGTTTTTTTGCAAAATCATATTGAACCATAACTATTCCATACGTGAATTTATTCATCAGCATCCATTGAATTGCTTTTTTACTTTCTGAATATGGCAAATTGGAAACAAAAATATCAAATTTTTCATTTTGTTTGAATCCATCACCGTGAATAATTTTAAGATTTTTAATTTTAGAAAATTTAATTAGTGTTTCCTCATAAAGCCGACGATCTTTTTCAACAGAAATTACATTTTTTGCGTCGTCACAAAGAAATGGAGTGAGAATTCCTTTGCCAATTCCAATTTCATATACAATGTCATTTTTAGATATTTTTGCTGAATTGACAATGAATTTTGCAATTAATTTAGAATTAAGAAAATTCTGCCCTAATTTTTTTCTAATACTCATTTTTTGACAAATAATCTAAATTGTGTTTCTCCAGATATTTCTTCAATAATTCTTTGAGATAAATGATTTACAGGATCTTTTATGCCTGCACGGGATTCAATATCATCATAGTTATCAAATTTCTTTTTATTAATTTCATTAATTATTACTTTAAGGTATGTCTTACCAATTCCAGGAATTAATTCAAGTGAATGTTTTCTAGGTGTTAATGGTTGTGCGTTGTTAATATAATTTACAAATCTTGATTCATTATTTGTAACAATTGTAGATACAACATTATTTAGCTCAGTTTGTGCGGAGTCAGTAATTTGTTCATAATCTAATTTTCCCAATACAGATTGAACTTTAGTTCTTCCTTCTTTACCGATGTAAATTTTTTCTCCAATTTCAAATTCAGATTCATCTAAGCCAAGAATTTCAAGTAATGTCAAACGTTCCTCACCTAATGCAGTTACAATAATTCCTTCCCGTCCACGTACAGTTTTTGATCTGCCTCTAGATGTAAAATCTAAAACATATGCATATTCCTCATATTTTCGTGATTGGGGTGTTCCCATTTCCAAAAAAATCACCTAAGTGTTTAGCTATTATCCTTGATAATTTTAAGAATTTTTTCTAAAGTTTCAGTGAGAATAAGTTTTTTCCAGCCAAAAGTAAATGAACGTAATTCAGACATTGTATTAGGACAAATGTTGATTAATTCAACAGCCTCTTCTTCAGTAATGTTACAATCTTTTACTAATTGCTGTTTCATTTTTTTTGCAGAGTCAGCCTCCAAAGTTGAAACTTTAGAAACATAATCAAAAGTCCATCTTTGTATTTGATCCATATTTTCAGGATCTTGATTTTTCAATAGTTCTTTTACTTCAGATAATGAAACTGCTACTTTCTTTTTTACTTCTTCCATTTTATACACCGAATGGTTTGATATGGTCTAATCTAGTGATTAAAGTTTTTGATTTTTCACCTAATTTTACATCTAAAATTACATGTCGTCTACCCACTTCAGTAACAAGTCCAACTTTACCATGATAACGTCTATGAGGTAATCCTTTGTGTTGTGTTGGATCGATTTGAACTAAAGCTCTATCACCAACATTATACTCTCTTAACATGAAAGATACGCCACGTGGACCTTTTTTTGTCATTACAGATCTAGATTTATGTTTAAATCCATGAGAACGACCAGATGTCTTTTTAGTTGCCATATTAAAAAAATTACTCGCGTTCCCTTATTTTAAGACTAGTATGGTATTTGGCAGAAAGTTGGAGATATAAAATGAAAAGGAGGGGATTAAGACTATTTCAAATCATTTGATTCAGAATCTATTGGTTCTGCGCTAATATCAGGAGTTTCTGTAACTTCTTCTTTAGGCTCAGAATCTATTGGTTCTGCGCTAATATCAGGAGTTTCTGTAACTTCTTCTTTAGGCTCAGAATCTATTGGTTCTGCGCTAATATCAGGAGTTTCTGTAACTTCTTCTTTAGGCTCAAATTTTTTGGCGGTCTTCTTTTTCTTTGTTGTAGCGTCTTCTGGATCAATTACACCTGCTTCACCTAATGCAAAGACTACATCCATTTCTGGGTGGTGTGGACTATCAACCATTCTTGCAATTCTCTTTTTACCTGATTTCTTAAAGTAAATTCGGTATGTACTTGTATGTGCAACCACATTACCACCAACAGGTCGTGTTGGATCACCAAAGAATTGGTCAGGAGAATGCATTACCTGATTTGTTGCAAGAGCAGCAACATTGTATGTTTCAGCCAACCTAACTAACAAATGAACAAATTTGTTTAGTTTTTGTTGACGTGTTGCTAGAGTACCTCTTCCAAGATATTCAGATCTAAATAGACCAACTGCTGAATCTGCTACAACTAATTTGATATTGTGTTCTCGTATCAAAGTACTGGCTTCTTCAAGAATAAGAATTTGGTGAGAGCTGTTATAGGCTCTTGCAACAATAATGTTGTCAAGTGCTTTTTCAGGATCCATTCCATTTGCTTGTGCAATTGAAACTATTCTTTCAGGTCTGAAAGTATTTTCACTATCGATGTATAGTACACCACCTTCAAGACCACCTTCTTGTTTGGGTTTTTGAACTTGTACACACATTGTGTGACAAAATTGTGTTTTACCACATCCAAATTCTCCATAGACCTCAGTTAATGCTTGAGTTTCTACTCCACCAGCAAATAGTGTATCTAGAGCTTCAGTTGCAGTGGTAATTTTACCAATGGACTGTCTCTTTTTGTATAACTCATTTGCACTAACAAAATCTTTCTGAATTAGTCCACCTTCAACTAAACCTTCTCTTGCTTTTTCGACAAGTTTTCCTGCAGTATCAATATCCATACTTGTGAGTTCGGCTATCTCTACAGGACCTCTGACTACTAGATCCATTATATTATGAATTCCAGCGTCATTGAGTTTTCTAGTTGTTACTGGACCAACACCGGCCAGACTTTCTAAAGTTATTTCTTCAGTCATACTGTAAGGTACGGTACCAGTACTTTATAACCATTTTGTTTTAAAAATTTTGAATTTGGAATCAATAAATCGATGTCTAACGACGTCTTCGTCTTTGTGCACTTGCTTTATTTTGACCTGGCATCTTTCCAACCAATCCTTTTTCTACTAAAACAAATCTTTTGTTGTAATTGCTTTTATTACGTAATTTTGAGTTTGTTCCTACGATCTTTCTTCCCTCTACTTTAGGAGTTTGACCTCGTACTTTACCTGCTTTTGTAAGTGAACCGTGTGTTGCCATACAATTATGCTAAAATTTAGGAATTTATGTATTTGGTAATTACCAATATTCGGCTTTAATTTTCTCTATAACACGCTCATGTTCTGGACCTTTTCGTCTAGCATAACGTTCCATGGCGCCTAATGGAACACCACCTAATGAACGGGCTAATCCATTGAATGCAGTAGCTTTTAGTTTTCCTGCTGCACCATGTTTTCCAGTTCGAGTCATGAATTTTTGAATTCCATATTTGAAATTATGTTGCCAAGTTTTGTACATGACGCCTAATTGAGTTGGGTCACCATCTTGACCCATATCATAAAATTCAGATTTTTCTAGCAATCCTATTGGAACAAATGTTAATGGAGTTGCAGTAAACATTGCTTCTGGTTGTTCTCTCTCTAATTCACTAATCAAACGAATTGTTTCCCATCCATCTTCTGGCTGTTCGTCATTATCTAGACCCATAATTAGAGTAAATGCAGGAATCCAATAATTTTCGTTAAGAGTTTTTACACCTTCTTTCACAACCCAGTGCCATTCATCAGGACTATAAGGTGCAAGTTTTCTATCAGCGTACTTTTCAATTAATCTTGTACTACCAGTTTCAAATCCACATTGAATTCCTGTTAGATTATCAGGACCAGCATTTGTGATTTTTGATAGACTTGGAAGAAGATATTCATCTGCAATTGCACCTGAAAGAGTTCCATGAGTTGGATTGGTGTGTTTAACACCAGTAGACATTATTGCTTTAAACAAATCTTCTAATGCATCTCTATTTGGTTCCATGTTTTTGGCAGTTCGTATATCCATTCCATAAACAAAAATATCATCACTGTGAATCCATGCTCTATCCATTCCACCTTTCTTAATATTCACCTCAATCTCTTTTTTCACTTTTTCAGGAGAATAGTATCTCAAAGAACGAAGTGTCACATCACAGAATTTACATCCACGACCACAGCCACGCATTACTTCAACCATCCCATGCATACTTGGTTCTACAATTTCTGGAATATCATCTAATTCAGGTCTATCCCAGAAATTAACAAATCGGCCATGATGTGTTTTATCACCACGTTTGAATTCTTTAATATCAACTTTGAAATCTTTCCTCTTTCTGAAAGGATCCATATTTTCAAATTGTCCATCTATTAAATAATCAAAAAATCTTCCAGCATGTCCATCTATTTCAGGAGCTATACCTCCTAATTCGCCTTCTAAAATTGCATAGAGTCCATATTCTTCAATTTTTTCGGGAGCATAGTTGTATTGCCATGTACCAGATGCACCAGCAATAACTTTGGCATGACTACCATTTTTTTTCTTTGCTGCATTAATTCTTCTATGTAATTCTGCATTGTAAAATTCATCATATGATGTTTGTTTTCGTCCAAAGGTAAAGGTCATTGTTACGGGACCCATACCAAGAGGATCCATTTCATAGGTTCCAACCACTTCTGTTTCAGGACCAATAAATTTCTCAATATGATTTGGATGGGCAATGACTACATCTTTTCGTGCATATCCATCACGCAGTAATCCAGCCTCAACTTTTCGTAATCCAAATGGAGCATATTTTGCTACACCATTAATGTCAGGTGACCAATTACAAGTAAAATCAAATAAGACTTTTGGAGTAACTTGATTTTTTAATATCTTATACCAGAAACTGTTTTTATCACGATTAGGATCAATTGCAGGAGCACAACCGAAGAAGGTTGCAAGAGAAATTCCTCTATAAGGAGACATCAAAGTTCTGTCTGCAGTTAAAACTATTTTTGGAGTTGCCATTTCTTACCTACTCGGCTTGAAAAATCATTTAGTTTAAACCTTGCTTGGATTCTATTGTCATATTTCTTCTAAAATACCAGATTTTGTTCTGTGAGAGTGACCAAATTCAGATTTGTTACATAAATGGTCACCGTCAAAAATAGTTCCATCGCGACATGCAAGATCATCATTTACACAACAACTTCCACATATACCAACACCACATTTCATCATCCGTTCTAAACTTGCTTGGACAAATATTCCTTTTTTTTGAGCCATTTGAACAGTTTTGTACATCATCAATTCAGGGCCACATGTGTATATGGCATCATAAGAATTTTTTTCTAAAAGTGTTTCCAAGACGTCAGTGACATAGCCCTTTTCACCATAACTACCATCTTCAGTAACAGGAATAATTTCATGAGGGTTATTTTGTAATAGTTTTTTTGCAGTTTCTTCAAAAAATACTTCATTTTTTGTTTGTGAGCCCAATAACACGGTTATGTGATTTGAGGGATTGGAGAATTTTATCAACCTCATTAAAGGAACCAATCCAGTTCCCCCACCTATTAATAGAATTTTTCCATCTTTAATTTTAAAAGAATTTCCATATGGACCTCTCACACCTATTTGTTTACCAGGAGAAAGATTGTATAATGCAGTAGAAGAATCCCCACGTTTTCTAACGGTTAATGCCGCTTGATCATTTACATCAGATACCATAACACTCATTGGAAGTTCATTTACACCAGGTATCCAAATCATTGCAAATTGACCAGGTAAAACATTAGCAAGTATTGAGTCTTTGAAATATAATGTTCTAACCGTAGGAGTTTCATCTACAATTTTTTCTATAACACAAATGTGTGGATGGTTATTGTCTCTTTGCTCTTCCAATCATTTCACCTATTGTTGCATAACCTTTTCTTTCCATATAATTTTGAATACCTGAATTAATTTCACCAAATGTTTCAACCCAATGATCACCCATCACACTACCAAATTGTACTACAGATGCACCAGCCAAAATAAATTCAACTGCATCTTCCCAACTAGAAATTCCACCGCACCCCATAATTGGAATATCGAACTTTGATGCAATTTCATAAACACATCTTAAAGCAATCGGTTTGATTGGAGTACCAGACAAGCCACCTATTTTATTACTAAGAATTGGCATCTGAGTTTCAACATCAATAGCCATTGCTCTAACAGTATTGATTGCAGTGATTGCATCAACTCCAGAGGATACAGCTGCCTCAACAGTTTTAAGATAATCAGATTTTCCCAATCCAACTTTGGCAATAATTGGCACATCAGTCACAGATTTTACTCTTTTAATTATTTTGGAAACAAGTTCAATATCATCTCCAACTTCTAAACCAACTTTAGCGACATGGGGACATGAAAGATTTAGCTCATAAGCAGATACATTACATTTTTCAAATTTTTTCATCATATACTGAAAATCGTCTTCAACCGAACCAACTAAACTTACAATTATAGGAACATCGATATTTGATTCAATCATTTTAGCAAAAGTTTCTGCACCAGGATTTGATAAGCCAACTGCATTAATCCATCCTCCACCTTTAACACTGAAAATAGTTGGATTTGGATAACCGTCCCACGGCTCTTTACTTAGAGATTTAGTAACAACTGCACCAGCTCCTGCATTATGCAATCGTTTGAAAACATCAAGAGATATGCCTAGAATACCAGATGCAAGAACAGTCGGTTGTTCGAGTGTAAGAGAGCCAATATTTGTTGAAAGACTTGATTTCATTTGAAAAGAATTCGCACATTTGTCTTATAACAGTTGATTTACAATATGTAGATTTTTTAATGAGGATTTGATGGGATCAGTGTTATGCTATCGGTAATACTTACTGAATTAGGAATTGTTGTTTTTGAAGAGCAAAAATTTGTGAAATCGTTTCCATTTTCAGTGCCTGCAGAAGATTACGTTTTTGCAAAAAAAGGCAAATCAAGATTAAGTGAATTAGTAAGATTTTTGCATGAAGAAGGGTTTGATGTTCTCGTAAACGACATAGGATTACAAGATTTACTCAAGAAAAAATCAATAGAATCTCAAGTTATGAGTCAAGCAAAATTAGAAGATATTCAATTAACAAAACCACAAATTTTGGTTGATGCAGGATTGGCAAGTAACTATGATGATGCAATACAGAAACTTAGAGATTTTGCAATTCAGTTATCATCATCAAAAGTAACAGAAGTATCATCAAGTCCAGACTTACACATAATTCAATGTATCAATTCATTGGATGATACTGATAAAATAATCAATGGAATGAGTTCACGGTTAAGAGAATGGTATGGACTTCATTTTCCAGAGTTAGACAATATTATTGATAGTATTAACGGATATGCACAAATTGTTGTTGCAGGAAAAAGAGAGGGAATGTCTGATGACGTGTTTGTTGATGCAGGATTTCCAGATTCTAAAGTTCAAATGCTTTCACTTGTAAAACAAAAAAGTAGAGGCGGGGATATTACTGAAGAAAATCTACAGATTGTTCAAAATTTGGCTAAGAATATTTTGGCCTTGTTTGATTTAAGAAATGATTTAGAAAAACAAGTAGATGTACAAATGGAAAAAATTGCTCCAAACTTATCTGCAGTTTTAGGAACAACTGTAGGCGCAAGAATTTTAGCAAAAGCAGGAAGTCTTGCAAAAATGGGTACAATGCCTGCAAGTACAATTCAGGTATTAGGTGCAGAAAAAGCATTGTTTAGAGCATTGAAGACAGGTTCAAATCCACCAAAACATGGAATATTGTTCCAACATGCAGTCGTACATGCAGCTCCAAGATGGCAAAGAGGTAAAATTGCAAGAGCAATCGCAGCAAAAGCGGCAATTGCAGCAAGAGTTGATGTTCACGGTGCAGGATTAAACACAACATTACTAGAGAAATTAAATATCAGAGTTAAGGAAATTGAAGAAAAGAATTCAAAACCAGTTAAAAAACCTCAGCCGCAAGAATATCAACAAAGGGGAAATTTCCGTAAGAGTAAAGAATCTAAACAAAAGAGACGTGGAGATAGATTCAAAAACAGAAAGCGAAATAACTTTGAAAGAAGATAATAATTATTTCTGGTTTACACTAGATGGAGAGAAAAAGCTTTTCACAGAAAATTTTACACCTAAAAAACAAGTGTACAAAGAGAAATTAGTTATAAAAAATGGAATAGAGTATAGAAACTGGGAACCTTTTAGAAGTAAATTGGCAGCATGCATAATGAATGGCTTGCAAGAATTTCCATTCCATGATAAATCAAGCGTACTATATCTAGGAGTATCAACAGGTACAACAATAAGTCACATTTCAGACATAGTTGGTTCAAAGGGTATGATTTTTGGAGTTGAGCATTCAAGTCGAGTTGCAAGAGATTTTCTCGATAGAGTTGCAGTGTTTAGAAAAAATATTGTTCCAATAATTCAAGATGCAAAGAGACCAGATCAGTATTTTTCAGTTTTTACTAAAGTTGATGTCGTATATGTTGATATTGCACAACCAGAACAAACAAAAATTGCAATTGATAATTGCAAAATGTATCTTAAAAAAGGTGGGTTTCTATTTTTAGTGATTAAAACTAGAAGTATAGATGTTACAAAGGATCCAAATCAAATAATTAATCAAGAAATGAAAAAATTAGAAAATGATTTTAAAATATATGAAAAAATTGATTTGAGACCATTTGATAAAGATCATGCAATGGTTGTTGCAAAATCAATTAACTGAGACCAAGTATTTTTTGTACCGGTTTCCAACTTTTACGCACAGATGAAGGGAGTGGTTTTTTTGCTGAAACTAATTTTTTAACAAAATTTACACTTTTTTTATCTGAAGGATAACCACTTCCAAATTCATAATTCTTGTTTAAGCGTGTAATAGAACGATCTCGTGAAACCTTAGCAATTATCGAAGCAGCAGAAACAACAACAAATCTAGAATCTGCATGATGATATGATTTTACTTTGGATTTATTTGATAAATCAGATATTTCACGACCAAATCTAGTAGCATTTACATCACAAGAATCAACATACGATATTTCAGACTTAAGATAAATAATGACATCAGCCATTTTTTTTGCTTCAAGATGATTCAGATTATGTTTGAAAACGTGCGCGTCTATAGTTTTTGGAGGGATTCGAATTACATGGTAATCATCGACAAGTTTTATAATTTCTTTATACAGAAAATCACGTTTTTTAGGGCTAAGTTTTTTTGAATCACGAACACCAAGTTTACGAAGTTTATTGATATTTTTTTTCTCAATACTAATTCCAGCAATAACCATAGGTCCAATCATAGATCCTCTACCAGCATCATCTACACCACATATTTTCATAAATTTTGATTTGTATAGACGTATTAGAATATAGGGGATTTGATTTCATAGACGACAAGAATGAATGAAGAAATTATTGAAATCATGGAAGGAAGTACAAAATTACTTGTTCCCAAAGGATCTATGACAGAAAAAGTTCCACCAAAAGAACCTGCATTTTTTAATCCTCGTGCAAATTTGAGCAGAGATTTATCAATAATTGCATGTTCAGCATTTTGGAAAGATTATAAATTTCCAAAAATTTTCTTTGATGGATTATCAGGATTAGGTGCTAGAGGATTAAGAATTGCAAATGAGGTAGACCAAGTTGAAAAAGTGATTGTAAATGATGTTAATCCTAATGCGCTTGAAATTGCGTTAAAATCAGCAAAAATAAACAATTTAGAAAATTTTGAGATTTCTGAAAATGAAACATGTAGATTTCTCAGTTCACATTCAAGAATGAATGAACGTGCTTCGATTGTAGATATAGATCCGTTTGGATCACCATCAAAATACATTGATTGTGCCATTAGGGCAACTATGCATAGTGGGATGTTAGCACTTACTGCAACTGATCTTCAAGTTTTACATGGTTTATTCAATAAAGCTGCCAAGAGAAGATATTACGGAACACCAGTTAAAACTGAATTTAGTAATGAGATTGCAATTAGACTAATTTTAGGATGTGTAAGTTTTGTTGCAGGAAGATTAGATATTTCATTTCAGCCTTTGTTTGTTGATCATGATATGCATTACTATAGAACATACATGAAGATTTTCAATACACCTGAGAAAGAGGAAAAAATTGGTTACATAATCTTTTGTAGAAATTGTAAAGACCGTCACACACAAACAATAAGACAAAATGAATGTAGAAAATGCGGTCATGAAACTGAAATAGCAGGTCCATTATGGATAGGAAAATTATTTGAAAAAGAATTTGTACAAAAAATGAAAGATGTGAAAAATAATCTCATAGTGAGTAAAAGATGTGAAAGAATTATCGAAAGATCAGAAGCAGAAGCAGAACTTCCAGCAACATATTACACATTAGATGAAATTGCATCAATGATAAAATCAGCACCGTTGAAATTGAAGGATGCTGTTGAAAGGCTTAGGTCACAAGGATACAAAGCATCAATGACATCATTAAATCCAGGTGGATTTAGGACAGACTGTGAAATTGATAAAATTACTCAGATTTTTCAGGATTAACATATCCCATACAAATACAATATAATTCACTACTAGATTTTCTACTTGCTTTTGGTTTTAGTAATTTAGTTTTAATGAATTTTTTTCGGATAAACTCGTAAAATTCAGCAGAGTATTCACCATCAAATACCTTAAACAATGCATTTCCCTTATTAGATAATGTTTTTTCCATTAATTTTTCTGCAGTATAATTAAGAGATATTTGTATAGCATGATCTACAGACCAATTTCCAGATACATTTGGAGATAAATCACAAATAACAGAATCAACTTTTTTATTGAAAAATGATATGATTTGTTCAATTATTTCTGGATCTTCAATGTCTCCACGTATTATTTCAACACCTGGAAGTTCCTCAACAAATGATAGATCAATTCCCAAAACTTTACCTTGATTTCCTGCAACTTGGTGAGCCACTTGTGACCACCCACCAGGAGCACACCCCAAATCTAAAACATATGAACCAGGACCAATAATACGATATGATTTATTGATCTCTTTTAATTTGTAAGATGCTCTACTGCGATAACCTTGTTCATGGGCAAGTCGCCGATAATGATCTTTTTTTGCATCGATTAGTTTCATTTCTTTTTCTTAGATAAATCAACAGCAACCCAATCTTCTATAAGTTGACAGTGAAGAGGACTAGGTTCAGGATATGCATTTTCAAAGTCACATTTTTGTTCAACAGGACAAGTTAAACATGGGGAATTTACTAGAGATTCAAGTTTGATTGGGGCTTGTTCAATAATTAATTTGTAAGTCCATCTTCCTTTCTGTAATAATTTTTCACGAGAAATTAAACCACGTCTTTCTAATCTAAGTGCAAGTCTAGAACCATCTTTAGTGTTAAGTTTTAATTTTTTCCATAACTCACTTTGTAGTACACCATTATCTTCAAATTCAGCAATTATTTCACAAACTTTGTTTGTGAGTTTATCCATATCCATTTTTTCAATTTGGAAGTTTCGTATTTGTTCATCAGAAAATTCTTCCTCCAAATCATCCTCAGGAGTTCGTTCTGCAGCCTCTTTTGCAGCTTTCGCTTCAGCTTCTTCTTTTTCTTTTGCAGCTTTTGCATCTTTTTTTGCCTGTGCTATTTCTGCTTTTGTTAGTTTTTTTGGTTTTTCTACTTTAGGTTTAGCTGCTTTCTTTTTTGGTTTTTCTACTTTAGGTTTAGCTGCTTTCTTTTTTGGTTTTTCTACTTTAGGTTTAGCTGCTTTCTTTTTTGGTTTTTCTTCTTTAGATTTAGCTGCTTTCTTTTTTGGTTTTTCTTCTTTAGATTTAGCTGCTTTCTTTTTTGATTTTTCTTCTTTAGATTTAGCTGCTTTCTTTTTTGATTTTTTCTGATTTTCCAATTGTACTCTTAATTCAGCTAATTCTTTTTTTATTTGATTTGCTGTTTCAGGATCAATTTCTTTTTTCACCAATTCATTTTTCACCTATCAACCTAGTTTACACGTAACGTTTCAGTCATACTAATATTCTTAGAATATTTTTCATTAAAGATTTCAACATAAATTTCATAAATTCCAGGTTCAGTAATTAATTCGGAATAAATATCATCAACAGGTAAAGTGTCATTATTTTGAATGAAACATTGTTTCAAATATCCACTCTGAGTTAAAACCTGTTTTTCAGAGGAAGATACATCATAAATTGTGATATAAAGATCACCACAATTAAAATCCGAATTTGAAAAATTTACACTGAATTCAATACTAGAGTTTTGTGAGATTTCATCATTAAATCCAACTAAACTTATTCCACTTTTTGAACTAGACGTGTGTCCATCACCACCAAATTGTAAAAAATTTAATTCTCGATCTGGACTGCTTAAAGTTTCAGCCATAACTGCAGTACCCAAGGATACGGAAAGTACGATTGGAAGTATGTAGATTACAAAGGCAGAGGGTTTAACCAAGATGTTACAAGTTCAATTTCCACGTATATCAAATTTGTCATATTTTTTCATACCAATTATGTTTATTTTAGGAGTGGATTTTTAGGAATTATGAGAAAAAAAGAATGTAAAGATGGCAAATGTAAGGTCAACATTCCAAACTTAAGCGTGGATGATGGTTCAGAAAAGAAAGTGGACAAAAAGGATTCGTCAAAACGTCTAAGATAATTTGGTCATTTGAGTTAAATTCTAGAAAACGATAATTTTTTCGTGCGATTAAGGAAGTTTAGAGCTCGTGCCTATCGTTGTATTCACGATTCAGGCGAAATTAGGGTGGGGGATCTTGCAGCTTTTGTTGGACGAAATGAGAGCGGTAAAACGACAATTTTACAAGCATTGACTTTACTTAACAAGGATCAGACAATCTCCGAACTTGACTTATGTGATGAAATGTCTGAAGACTTGAAACAAGAAGTTAGGTTAGCTGAAGGAGAATTTGAATTAAATCAAAATGAAATAGGACTCATCAAAGAAACATTTCCTTCAATTCCAGAAATAAAGAAAATTAAGATTTTTAGAACTAACAAGAATCCAATTCCAGAATATGATTTTGGGGATGTTGAAATTAGTGAAGCAGAAAATAGTGGATTAAATTCATGGGAAAATTTTAGAGAGAAATTTCTTTCATTTTTAGATACTATACCAAATCATGTGCAAATAAAACTAGATACAGGATTTTTTCAAGGTCAAGCTCCAGAAACTGAAGAGATGTTTAGAAATGAGATGGCCGAATTTGGAAATAATTTACAGGTGCTGGCAGCTGATGAACCACAAGTTATTGAAGAATGGAATAAAATTTCAGAAGCAAATGATTCTAATTTCCAAAGTTTACTTGTAGGTACTACAGAAAAAATGGCATTAGAGAATTTTATAGACACTAATTTACATCCAAGGTTTGTATATTTTTCAGATTATAAAAAAATCATAGGAAATGTGAATTTGAATGAATATAGAAAAGAAAGATCATCATCACCAAGCATAGAATTTTCAGAAGATGAATTTGATAAAGCAGATACAGTAGATAATTTATTTTATCTTGCAGAATTAGATGTTGATGTATTAGAAGAGGCAAAAAATAGTCCATCACAATTAATCAAGTTACTCAATACATGTAGTAAAAGACTCACGGATAAACTAAATCCAGCTTGGAAAGGTGATCCAATACATGTTGAGTTAAGATTGAATCCAAATAATGTGATGAGTGTTGTCATATCAGATGTACATAAAGATGGTACAGTTACAAATACAGGATTACTAAATAGACGAGCTGAAGGATTTAAGTGGACATTTTCATTTATTGTTAATTTTGCGGCAGAAACTCAAAGAGCTGAATTGAAAGAAGCAATTTTACTTTTAGATGAACCTGCAAGAAACTTACACCCTACACAACAAAGAGGAATTTCAGATTTATTGAAAAGTTTGGCAGGTTCAAATCAAGTACTATACGCTACACATTCACCTTACATGATTTTTGATTATGCGCCAGGTAATCTTTTGGTGGTTGAACTAGATAAGAAAAAACATTTGAGTCGAATTTATTATGATTATTGGAATGCTGACGATTTAACATTGACACCAATTCTTTATGGTTTGTCAAGAGGATTAGTAGAATCAATTTTAGATAGACAGATAGGATATAATTCCAGACCAGTGATTGTTGTAGAAACTATTTCTGATACCATGTATCTTAATGCATTTGATAAATTTTTAGAAGATCCAAATATCTCGATGAATCCTCTTAACATAGTAGCAGCATATAACAAAAATTCAGTGTTGCCATTATCAATTTTTTATAGAAATCACGGATACAATACATTCGTACTACTAGACAATACAGAAGAATCTAAAGAAATTTCTGCTCAACTAATTGCCAATGAATTTTCAAAAACTCAAACAATTTTCTTTGAAGAAAAAACAAAAGCTCTCCAATCAATTGAAGATTATATGATTACAGAAGATTACCTTTATGCAGTAAATCAAACTTATGCAATTAAATTAAGAAAAGAAGGATATGTTAATTTAACAGAACAAGACATAGTGTCTAGAAATAAGAAAGGAATTATTGAAAGTCTTCATTCAATATGGGAAGAACATAGGGAAGATGGTTGGGAAGAATTTGATAGCGAAGAAGTGGCACGTTACATTTGTGAGAAAATTGCAATAGAAGAAGCTGATTTTCTTTCAGATAAGACTAAAGACAAATTTAGATCATTATACAGATTAATTGCTGAGAGAATTAGACAACAACAAAATTTAATGGCAAATCAAAATTCAGATAAGAAAAAGATGAGTGTTTAGAAAGAGTCACCATCTTCAAGATAGTTCTTTTTTGGTTTTCGAGGTCGAGTTTTTAGTAATTTGGCACCGAAAATGATGATAGGAATGGAGACTCCCATGAAAATTATAGGCGTCATCTCAACAGAAGAATCTACAAGACTAGGTTTTATAGCTTCAATCATAGTAGATGCATAAGCCATTCCAAGTAATACAATTATTCCACTAAGAACGATTATCATTCCATTGAATCTAGAACCATAACGTTTTGATAAATGAAATGAAACACCCATCATTATTGTAGCAGGCGCTATGCTAAGTGAGATAAATTGATATAATTTTGGACCTGCTTCAAAACCAAATGAATCATTATCTGAAGGATCAATCATAAAATTAAATAAAGTAAAAACTTCTGCTACAAAGAAAATAGATAATACTAATCCAGCGATTGCCATGTATTTTTCTAATGCCATAATAACAAATTTTTTTTTGATGTAATAAACTATAACATATTTTTAGACAATACCCACTAGTGCAGAAAGTTCTTTTCTGCATGCAGCACCAAGTTCTGCTGCAGCTTTTTCAGGAGTTAATTCATTTAGAAATATTCCAAATCCAAGTTCTAAACCAGACCATGGGGCGGTTTGAGGATATACCTCCACATGCCAATGAATTTGTTTACTATTTTTCTTTTCAGGAGATAGATGAAATGCAACATTAAATGAAACATCTTTTATTGAATTCGATAATCCTCCAAGAGTTGCTCTGAGAATTAAAGCCAGATCATTAATCTCTTTTTGAGATATTTTGGAAAAACTGGTAGCATGTTTTTTTGGACATATCCAAAATTCATACGGATGGGATGGTGCCCATGGAGATAATGCAATGAATCCTTCAGTCTGAAGTATTTGACGAGGACCTCCAGCTTCAGAAGTTACAAGTTGACTCATTGGATAAACACCTTTTTCATTTAAAATTCTATGTGATGAATTTGCCTCTTCTTCAATTTTTGGAGGTATAGTTGAAAATGATATCATGTGTAGATGTGGATGTGGTATTTTGGTGCCAGAAGCTTTACCACTATCACCATAAATTGCAACATATGCGACACCCTTTTGAGTATAAAGCCATCGAAGTCTATCTTGAACCACGGATAAAACATAGCCCCATTGTTCTACATCAATTGTTGCCAGACTTTTAGTTTCATCAGGTGAAGCAATTATGTTATAATGATAACCATATGATGGTTCACTGTATAATGGATGATCGGAATATGTATTTTCAGTTTCAATGTCTACTGCAGGATTGATTGCAGGTACAACTCTAACAGCCCAGTTTTTAACAGAATCAGTATCATCTTCATCTTGTAATCTTTGAAGCATTCCATCTTTTAGAACTAATGATAATACAGAAGGATTTGTCATTTTTTCATTTCCAGGTTTAAATGGATTTTTCTTTGATGTAGAAGGTTTAGTTTTTAATTCATTTACAATAACAAATCTTTCAGCCACATGATCTTTTCTTAAATTGCCCACTCAATAGTTACAAAAAAAATCATTAAAAAGTGTTGAAACGATCTATAGAAAAAATACTAGATCTTGAAGATTTAAAATGAACAGTATATTCTGAAAAACGTTGACTGATAATTCTCAGATCAAAATAATCTACGTTCTGCTAGACGGAGTAGGAGATCTACCACATCCAGATATAGAAAATATGACCCCTCTACAAGCTGCAAAAACACCAAACATGAACAAACTAGCAAAAAATGGTAAGATGGGAGAAGTAATTTCAGTTGGAAAAGGAATTGCTCCAGAATCAGATATTGCGGTTTTCAATATGTTAGGATACAAATTTCATCATGCAGACTATGCAGGTAGAGGTGTAATTGAGGCAATAGGAACAGGAATTGATTTCAAAGACGGTGATTTAGCACTACGTGGAAATTTTTCAACATTAGATGAAAAAGATATCATCATAGATAGAAGAGCAGGACGTCATATTGAAAGAGAAGATGCAAAGGCCGTATCTGAAGAAATTGAACAAAAATTAAAATTTTCAAACCCACTTGCAACAGTAATTGTTTCACCAACTATTGGTCATAGAGTTATTGTTAGAATAAGAGATGAACATCCATTATCCCCAAACATTACAAATACAGATCCAGCTTATTCCAGAGTGGATGGAATGGGAGTCGCAAAGGCTGTAGGAGATTTTCTAAAAATTGAGAGGTGTTTACCGTTAGATGAAACAGATGCGTCCAAGTTATCTGCAAAATTAGTCAATGAATTTACTGAAAAATCATTAGAAATTCTAAAGGAGAGTGAAATAAATAAAAAAAGAAATTCACAAGGAAAAAAATTACTTAATAGTATTTTGTTACGAGATGCAGGAAACAAATATCCAAAAGTTGAAACAATAAATGCAAAATACTCTATGAATTTTTCATGTATTGTAGACATGCCAGTTGAAATTGGCATATCAAATGTTCTTGAAATGAAGGCATACAGTGCAGGAGGGTTAACTGATTATGAAGAAAAAGCAACAGTTGCAGCAAAATCTATGGAAACAGAGAATGCAATTTATGTTCATTTGAAGGGACCAGATGAATTTGGGCATGATGGTGATGCAATAGGAAAAATGAAAAATATTGAAGAGATTGATGAAAGATTTTTTGGTACACTTTTAAAAAATATTGATACCAACAAGGTGACGGTTATGATTTCAGCAGATCACTCAACCCCATGTATTAACAAAGGACATAGTGACGATCCAGTACCAGTTTTAATTTCAGGAGATAAAATTGTAAATGATGGGTCAGAAAGATTTACTGAAGAATTTGCCAAAAAAGGTGAAATCGGATTATTAGAAGGTGCACAAGTAGTAGATAAAGCAATAGAGATTATTAAATCAAAAAACTAGATACATCTTTTGAATTTATCATTTCAGTAATAATTTCTTTTATTTTATCAATGTCAATGTTATGATAATTACCATTTGAGTTTTCTAATTTTTCTAATGCGCGATTGAATATACTTATACAAATTGAATCTTCATCTTTTTGATAATGAACCAAACCAGCTGCAACTAAAATTAATCCTTGAACTAAAAATTTCTCATTACCATCACAATTTTTCCAAACACCTTCAAGAATTTCATGACATTCCCAAAATCTTTCATTATTGAAATAGTCTACACCTTCAGAAATTGCTTTTTCTTTTTCAACAATTTCTTCAATCACATGTTTTGCATGATCTAATGGGCCAATAGAGGATAATTTTTCAACTAATTCATCTAAATCGGATTCAGATATGGTAGTATCAAATTCAACATATTTTTTTGATACTCTACAATCACGTAAAGTTAGATTCATGCCAGATGCAATAATTCGAGATTTTCTTAAAATATCTTTTGCCATCTTGCGATTTAGTTCAGATGAGTTTTTGAGATGAAGCATATAACGTGCCATGACTATTGTTAATTAGAATTTCTTAAATTTCTTGTTAATTCATTGAAGATTTATAAGAACTATTCAGAGGTTTTGCTATATGTCAATGATTGAAACAGTGAGTGATGTTGAGAATTCATTCCTATCAAGAAGAGAAATTACTTGTAATTTTCAAGGTCTAGGAGGAAAGTTAAAGCGAAAAGAGGCAATTGAGATGATTACAAAAGAGTTCAACTTATCAAATAAGACAGTGATTGCAATTAATATGAAAAATCAAACAGGTAGACCAAATGTTACAGGAATGTTTTATGTTTATGAAAATGAAGAGTTAGCAAAAAAACAGGTTAATCCAACAATATTTGAAAGATTGGAAAGACAAGCGAAAAAAGATGCTGAAGAGAAAGCAGCTGAAGCAGCACCTGCTGAAGAGAAAGCAGCACCTGCTGAAGAGAAAGCAGCTGAAGCAGCACCTGCTGAAGAGAAAGCAGCTGAAGCAGCACCTGCTGAAGAGAAAGCAGCTGAAGCAGCCCCTGCTGAAGAGGAGGAGAAAGAATAATGCCTGTAGA
>JABGTD010000040.1 GCA_018647405.1 Nitrososphaerota archaeon
ATACTGAGTTGGATTAAATTCAACAAATAGAATTGATTTTTTTTGATTTTTATTTTTATACCATAAACCAAAAATTGAACCTGCAAGGGATTCAATGGAATTTTTGATTTTTGTATAAGACTTTCTAGAAATTGGAATAGATATAGGAATATTTCCAAGAGTAAAGCGAATTAAAATTTTATCCCATACAACCAAGAAATTGTGATCTAAATCATCAAACATATCGAGTTTGATTTTATCAGTAGATATAGAAGGAATCATTTCTGAAAAATGTTTTGAACACAAAATTTTATCAGGGTTTTCCTTCTCGATAATTCTTTTAATGACTAAGAAACTAAAGATTTCTCTAACAAGAATTTGATGTAATTCATTGGTATCAAGAATTCCTAAAAGATTTACTTCCTTATGATTAAGAGATTGTGCAAAAGGTTTCTGAGCATACCAATTCCAAAAAGATATGGTTGTTCGAAATATTTCTTCACGATCATTTTTTGTTAAATAAGTTTCAGCAATAGTATGTTTAAGATTTTGATCACTAAGAAAATTATGCACGTGAATGTTAAATGAAAATAACATAGAATGCTCTAAATCATGTTTAGAAATTTTGTCTAACACAAGTTTATCATCAATAAAGATTAAAGTTTTAGCCATATTAGACATTTCTGTTAGAATATGATGTTTTAAAGAATATTTGTAAAATTAATTATTTGTGACATAATTGACAGTTTTTTCTAAGTGTTTCTTTGAACTACAAACTTCACAATAATGGGACCATTTTTCATCATGTTTCCATTGAGGTAAACCAGTTTCATCAAATTTATTATGAGCCATTTGAAGCAATCGTCGTGTATCTTGTTTATACATGAATTCTTTTATAACAATTAATTCGGGAATAGTGTAATATTGACTAACAGTAGCAGTATATTTTGTAGCATCACCACATTCAGTCATAAATTTGTCTAAAGCTTCCAATTTCCATTTTTTAATAATGTCAGGACTAACGTTAAATTTACCATCAGCAATCATCTTGAGTTTTGAATCATATTGTTGTAATAAAAAATCTTGATTATTATAGAAAATTGGACTACCAACATATGGTGTACAAATGAAAGGATCAATTTCTGCATTGTTTTGTATCCAAAAGTCAACGGTTTCCATTAGATCATTGATATTTTCGTGTGCATTTCCAATCATAAATGTGGTAATTGGAGTCATTCTAGCTTTTTTAATTGTGTCAACAGTCATTTGGAGATGTTTTCGTAATTGTCCTTTTTGAATATCTTCATTTAACACTTTGTCAGAAGCAGATTCAAAACCAAATGAGATGTATTCACAGCCTGCATCTTTCATAGTTTGAATAATTTCAGGTTTAACAGCAACACTAGGTGCATCTCCTAAAGTACCCCATTTGACAGTTTTATCAAGTCCTTCAGAAGTATACAAATCACAAAATTGTTGTGTCCATTTTAGATTACTTGTCATATTTTCATCAAGAACGGATACAAAATCAACATTAAATTTTTCAACTAATAATTTTACATTGTTTACAGCATATTCAGGTGTAGGCCAACGAGCAGGAAGTTGAAATGTATCATTTTCTTTATCAGAAATTCTGACTAACTTCTCTCCTGCTTTTCTATCTCCCTCACCATAGATATTTTGAAGATCAATTCTAGACATTCCATTATGAGAACAAAATGTACAACCCCTAGGACATCCTCTTTCCCATACAGTTGAAACACGTCGTTTTGAATTAAAAGATGCAGCAGATAAATTAAGAGAAGAATATTTAAAATAGATTTCAGTTTCCATTAAGTCATAAGCTGGAAAAGGAACTGTATCAAGATCAGAAATTAAAGCACGAGGGCCAGAAAATTTAAATTCAGTATTTTCATCTCTATAACACAATCCATCAACTTTTGCAAAATCCTTTGAACCATTATTCACTTCATCATAAAGCTCAGAAAATGTTTCTTCGCCTTCACCTATTACAATAAGATCCAATTCAGGTACTAATTGCAAAATTTCGATTGGATTGTAGGTACTCCATCCACCACCACCAACAAACATAGAGTCTGGGGCATATTTTCTAACCAAAGGAGCAATTTGTTTAATTCTTGCATAAGTTGTTGTTAATCCTCCCATACCAACTAAATCCCATTTTTCTGAAGATATTTCTTCAATGATTTTTTGTGTGGGAACCACATTTCCATCATATTTATCTCGAAGAGCATTAAGATCTAAAATGCCAACTTGGCCACCCTTTTGTTCTACTATCGCTGCTAGTATACCAGCCCAAAATGGAAAATGATTAGGAGCTGTATCTAATCTAATTTCGGGTACAATGAATAATACCTTCATTGAGGTACTTTATTCATAGAGCATATTTAAATGAGTATAATGAAGAAGTTTTCCAAAAATTTAGTTTGGGTGTTTTTTTAAAAATTCTTCAAATTTCATGCTTTTTATTCGTTCACCAAAAATAGAACCACCTTCAGTTGCATTAATTGTTGTTAACCACTGAGGAGAACGTGAGATAAATTCTTTCAAAGCCATACTATAGAATTGGAACAGTGGATCTAAAATGCAATAACTCTGAAAATCAGGATTGTATACTTTTTTGAATAATTTCTCAAAAACAGGACTACTTTGATCAATTCCTTTTGAAATATCATGATTATTCCCACAAGAAAGAATTGTTTCCCAAGAATCATCTTCTTCCCATCCATGATTTATTCCAATTAAGGCAACTGTAGAACATTTCAAAAGTTTCCAACCAACAAACCATGATGAAGTTCCAACATTTCCACCTGTTTGAATTGCAGGTAAACCATTAGCATGATTTTTTGCTCTAACCATTAATGCAGAAATTTGATTAAAAGACTTTTTTCCTTCATTATAATCAAATAACGAATGTAACCA
>JABGTD010000049.1 GCA_018647405.1 Nitrososphaerota archaeon
AATGAAAAATAAAGAAATTATTGATAGTAAGGATCAGATCAAAGTAACTGAAAAAGGTAAACAATTCCATAAAGATTATTCAAAAATCAATGAGCTTATACAAGAATTAAGCATACAAAATTAGCACTAGATATACTTATTAGGCACTATTAGTATATCAGGGCATGGTGTACCTACGAAAAAAGAAAGTAAAAGGAGTAGATTACCTGTATCTAGTTAAAAGTACATGGGATAAAGAAAGAAAAACATCCAGACAAGAAACCATCAAATATCTAGGAGAGTCATCATCAGTTACAAGAGATGACATTCCGGCAGAATTTAGAGAAGACGCAAAAATAAATTCATTTCTGCTGCAAAATACTCCGAAAGATAGACAAAAACGTGAAAAATTAATTGAGCAATTAAGAACAAAATTATTTTCATCACTTACAGAAGGGAGTCTAAAAGATACATTGGACATATACTCAGCATTCGTGTCAGGCAATACGCTAGACCAATTTTATGAAAGAATAATGACACCAGTTATGTCCGAAATTGGATACTTGTGGTCAGAAGGTAAACTGTCAATTGCAACAGAACATGTTGCAAGCAACATTGCACATAGTTTAGTGAAAATTATTGCTGATGAAAATAGAAAATCTAAAAAAGACAAAGGAAAAATTGTTCTAACCACGCCTGTTGGAGAAGATCATAACTTAGGATGTAATGTGTTAGATTCATTTTTGGTTTCAAAAGGTTTTACAACATTCAATCTTTCACCATCCACTCCTGCAGAATCACTGATTGAATTTATTAAAACTGCCAAGCCAGATGCACTAATCATATCCATAACATTAGAAGATAATATTAGATCAGGTCAAAGAATGGTCAAGAAAATACATGAAACATACAAAAAACTCCCAATATTCATCGGAGGACTAGCATTTTCAGAAAAAACAAATTTCAAATTTGATGGAAAACTCATTACTGATGCTCATGCATTAGAACAAATTCCCCGAATTATAAAAATGAAGTAATTACCACTATTTTCACTAATTTCCACTAGGTTAAATATTCTAAACGTGTAGCAAGGTTATGGATTTAACAAACGACAGTTTGATTGACACAGTCTTTGAAAAATTTCCTGAAAAAAAGGAAATTACTGAACAAGGCGACGAAATTTTTGTGAACTGGAATTTCCAGGATTTTCAAGACGGTGGATATCTAAACTTCAAAGCAGACCGTTCAGATCTTTTTGCACTAAGCATAATGATTGAAAACTATGCATCCAAGCACACATCCCCACTACTCGCATCATTTGAAACAGACAAACGATATGAATTCGTTAAAGATAGATACATCAAATTGATGAAAAAACTTCCAAGAACATGGGTTATTGGAAACTTCAACAATCCACACCTAGCTCAAGAAGTACCTGACAGTTGTCAAGTACTAAGCTGTATAGGAACACCACTAGCAACAGTTTGGGCAGTAGTAACTAAAGGACCTGATGGCCCAATTGGATTGATAGCAGAGGAATACGGAGTTGGAAAATTCAGAGGATTCTTTTCAACTCAACCAGATGTAGTGCAAGCAGCTGTAGATGCAATGGGTGAAATACTAGTAACAAGGTTCGACTTTAACAAAAAAGAATATGAATTTGCTAAAGGCGGATACTAGTGTAAAATGACTGAAAATTCTTCTTTTTTTCCCAAAAATGTTTTTGGAGCATTTGGTATTTTATTTTTCATTAGTGGCGCAATCATACCACTTCAAAATTTAATAATCTGGGGACCTGAATTTGTTGCAGGATATTTCACATCATCAGACATAACTGCAGAAAAATTATCACTAGTAGTAATTGGAATTGGAGTTTTCATAATAATTTACGGTAAGAAAAAACAAAATCAGATTTAAGAGGAAGCACGATCTCTAGGATCTAATTGAAGTGAACGATTATAACATTCAGATGCCTCATCGTATCTACCAAGACTTCTCAATACAACCCCTTTTTGATTCCATAAATCAGGATCATCAGGTTTTAAGAGTAATGCTTGCTCAAAAAAACTCAATGCATTTTCAAAATTACCATCTTGAAGATTCTTAACTCCATTTTGAATTAAAGTTTCTAGTTCAGTCACCAGATATCTATAATGTTACTCTGAAATAATCCCATCGTTCAGGATCAAACTTTCTAACAAAAACAACATTTTTCTCATTTTTCTTACGTTCTTCAATTACATCACGCATTGCAAAACTGGTCATGAATTTGTAGCCTTTGGATTGAACCTGCATCATGAATAATTGACGAATTTCTCTACCTCCATGAAATCCCCAGTAACCATTTTTAATTGCAACAGGTTCTAGGAAAACAGTATTATTCTTTCCACGGTTTTTGTCTTCAAATTGTAAATCAAAATGATATTTCTCTAATGGACCACCTTTTGAAAATCCAACAACTGGACCATTAGCATTGCCAACACGTAATGTGTTCAGGATTGTTTCAGGATCCTCAAGTGATTCAATAAAATCATCTCTTGTAAATTGTAATGGTTTTGGCAGTTCACGATAAATTGATAATAATGCATCCGCGATATCATCAGAGATTTTGTTTTTTTCGATACAAGGAACAAGAGGCAATCCATCATAAACAAACTGATTGTAGATTTGAAGTTCTTCCTGACGAAGTTTCATAAACCCAACTATATTATCCAGAAGATTTTTCCTCATATGTTTAGGCAATCCATATAGTACACGTTGGCACATATCAGATTCATTGTTTAACATATCCTCAAAAAATGATACAGAACGTCTAACAATAAATGCTGGATGCCAGCTAGAAGAATGAGCATTCATTTTTGCCATGTCCATTGCTTTTTGGAAATCTCCAAGAGAATAGCCACCAATTCTATCAGAGACAGATAAAAAGTGACCTAATTCTCGAAAATGATTTTGCTGTGTTTTATCTTTCTTAATTTTTGATTTAGAAAAATAATTTTGTATTAATTTTTCAGTTGTAGTAACAACATCACCTTTCCATGGATAAACGGTTCTAGAGATAAGAGTACATACTAAATTTTGATCAAGATTAGCATCAGCGAGAAGTTTTTGAATAGTTTTATCTTTAGAGATAAATTGTATGACATTTTTTTCATGAGGTTTGTCTATTGATTTATCAGGATCGAAATCATGTAAAAGTGCAGATGCATAAAGATAATTCAAATCATTTCTAGAAATATAATTATCTTCAAGTGCATGTATGCCAGAAAGTAAAGTGACATAAGTTACTTCAAGTTCATGATCAACATTATGATATCCATAATAATCACTGAATAATCCATTATCCTTGAACAGTTGGACAGTATAATCCAATAATTTTACATTTGCATCAGTTGCAAGTTTTGCAGATGAAAGTAAATCAAAAATTCCATTTCTCAATGAAGGAGAATTAGCAAATTCTTGCATGAGATAAACGACAGAATTGAGGTTTTAAACTTATTCGATATCATATGAGCCCAAATCGGTTATATGGTTAATAATGGTAATTTTAGCGTGGGACTGAAACGATATCTAGTCACAAGAGGGATTACAATGTTTGGAGTATTAATGATAACATTACTACTAACAATTTCTCTTGTTGGATCAAATATGGATACAATTCTAAAACAAGGAGTGATTTATCAGGTGAGAGCAGAAATTACAGAGAATACATCAATTGTACAAGGATTTAATGATCCAGATGAATTTGAAAAGTTTGTTCAACAAAAAATTGATGAAAGAATTGAAACACTAGGTCTCGACACACCATGGTATTCGCCACAAAGATTAGGATATACAATGTATAAGATTTTGATTCTAGATTTTGGAAATGCTACATTTTTGACAAGTGATTCAGGTTCATCAAATGTTGGCGAGATAATTTTTGAAAAGATGCCAAAAACTGTTTTGTTATTCACTACAGCCACAATAATTATATCTATAATTGGAATTTTGTTAGGTGCTGCATCAAGTAATAAAATTGGTTCAAAATTAGACAGAATAACATCAACATTTGCAGTAATTAGCAGTAGTTTCCCAGTTTGGTGGATTGGAATGTTAATGATATTTGTATTTGCATTTGTATATCAGATTTTTCCTGCTAGAGCTACACCGACAATAGAACCAGATGATCCAGGATACATAGCAGCCTTATTGTATCATATGGCACTTCCAGTGATAACAATCGTTTTGATAGGATTTGGGGCATGGGCCTATCTTGTTAGAAATTTTATGGTCGGAATCATGCAAGAAGATTTCATAACTGCTAAAAAAACTATAGGTATTGGTAAAAAGAAGATAGTTTATAGTCATGCATTAAGAAATGCTGCACCACCAATTGTCACTATACTTGCATTGAGTCTATCAGGATCATTAGGAGGTGCAATAATTACAGAAGCCGTATTTGATTGGCCAGGAATGGGAAGATTGTATTTTGAAGCAATCAGTGTAATGGATTTACCAGTAATTATAGGTTCAACATATATTTTAACAGTATTATTTTTGGTGAGTATATTTATTGCAGATTTGTTATACGGTTACTTTGATCCACGAGTAAGGACATCAAATTGAGTAGTGTATCAACACAGGAAATTAAAAAGGAATTCCTAAAAAGCAAATTAGGATTAACAGGAATTTTTATTCTATCAGGATTAATTCTAGTTTCAATAATAACAATTTCAGTAATTCCAGCATCAACATTTCAAGAATGGAATAATCCAGAAAAATGGATTTCATATCCAAAAACATCAGTACCTAGTTGGGTTAATTTTTTATCTTCAGATAAGATCCCAGAACATAAAATTATCAATGCAGAAATTTTCCAGTCACAAGAAAATGGAATTTCCCTCATATCACAACAGTTTGGTGTATCTTTTGAGTATGATGATTTTCCAAGTGATTTTATTTTTGAAATGAAAACAAAATATACAGATTCACACTTAGTTCAGATTAAAGTAATACGTCCTGATGGAATTACATTAGAATTATTATCAACGTCACTGCCATATTCAGATAAAGAAACAGTTCATAATCAAAGATATTTTTCAACGGACAGCATGATAAAGAAAAATCTTAATGCATATAGGGATAAATTTGATTTTGATTTTACAGTAGGTACAACTGAAATAATATTTTCAGAATTGTATAAAAATAAAATTCAAAAAGGCAATTACATTTTCATTGTCGATTCGTATGGAATTGAAAAACCTGTAGAGATTTTAGAATCAAAGATGATTTTGGGAGGAAAGGCATACGGTTTGATGGGTACAGATGAACTTAGGAGAGATTTAGCCATAGGGTTACTTTGGGGTACACCTTTAGCACTATTCATCGGAATTTCTGTATCAATTGGGTCAGTTGTAGTAGGATTGATCTATGGGGTTTATTCCGGATATAAAGGAAAGAAAACAGATGAAGCAATGATGCGATTTAATGACGTCATCTATGCATTACCAGCGTTGCCATTTTTAATAATTCTAGCCGTTACTATCAGTAACAGTATTTTTCTGATGATAGGTTTTCTTATGATTTTTAGCTGGGTAGGAATTGCAAAAGTTTCACGAAGTATGTCACTTCAAATAAAAACTAGACAATATGTGGAGGCTGCAAAGATTATGGGTCAAAAGGATTCAAAGATAATCTTTAGACACATTCTACCTCAATTATTACCATATGCATTTGCAAGTATTGCAATTTCTGTACCAGCAGCAATAACTACCGAAGCAGGATTGAGTTTTCTGGGATTAGGGGATCCATCATTTCCAACATGGGGCCAAATTTTACATGATGCAAACACATACGGTGCAGCCGCACAAGGATTTTGGTGGTGGATTGTTCCACCTGGAATTTTAATTGCAATTACAGGATTAGCATTTGTTTTTATTGGAAATGCATTAGATGCAATAGTTAACCCTAAACTAAAAAGATAATTTACTCAGTAAGAGTAAATTTACGTATTAGACCAATTGACGAATCATTTAATTTTATGGTATAAGTTGCAGCGTTTGGATTTGTGTTTTTTTCTTCTGCCAACAGTTCAGTGAATTTTGTTTTTTCTTCTTCAACTGCACCAGCCTCATGAGCACATAAATTGAATGCTTTGAGTTGAAGATTATTCTTTAATAGATATGATATGAATTTTTTATAGTTTTCAGTACTATTCCATTCAATATTTTTTTCATCACATGCAGATATCCAAACATCAACAGAATTATGAAAGAAAACTTTTTTTCTAATTACATCTAATGCTAAATCTGTTTGAGACATATTTTTAATCCTAAAACATCGCGCGCTTCATACTAGAACCGCATCGTGGACATTCTCTTGCATTATAGACCTTGTGACATACAAGACATTCATATTTTATTCCAGGTTTAACGGTATTTTGACCAAATAAACCACCACCAAATCCACCAGAACTACCGGAACTAGAACCAGAACCAAAACCACCTCGCATTCTACTCATCATTCTTCGTCTTAAGATTAATGGGAATGCAATGAAGAGAGCTAATGCTGCACCCAAGCCATATGGAAATGGAAGAATCATTTGTAAACCAATACTTACAGCAAGAGATGCAAATAGAAAAATCAAATATGATTTGTAGTTAATCATGATAAGAAAATTATCATAATTTCAAATATAAGGCTTATTGAGTAATTAGCAATTATTATTCATCAAGTATTGGAATTGGATTTCCAGAACTATCCCACGCAAAGATATCTTGATCATTATAAGGAGATTTTACAATTACTGAAACTAAACCAAAAAAATTATGTAAATCTTCAGAAGAAGGTTCGGCAGTTCCTACAGGGTGTGAATGAACCATCCCGATGTAATCAGAATCAAATGGAAGTTGATTGGCAGGGAATCCTGCAAAAGTTGGACCAGTTTCATGAAATGGTGGAACCACTAAGCTTTCAATAAACATTTTACCTTTTTTTGAATGACCTTTAAGAATCAAAATCATTTCATTAGGATGAGTTATTTTACAATATGAAATAATTCCATCACGAGTTTCATTAAGAAACACAAGACTACGATCTAGTTTTTTTGTTTTAAAAATCATTGACTATCTGTCGAAATTGTATAAGATGTGGAAGTGACATCCTTGAGATTTGTTTCTATTTGGTGTAGTATTGTAGGTAAAGAATGAGTAAGATCAAGAGTTTCATCTTCAAATACTTTCAGTTTTGATGAAGCATCCAAAATATCGGATTCATCTCGTTTTAGATTATTTTCAGCAGTTTGAAGAGATTTAGAATCAAAATCTTCAAGTTTTTTATGTAATTCAAGTTTTTTAGTTTCAAATTTTTCTTTGGTAGTAATTAATGATGGAATTAGATTTTTTATTTCAGCGACACTATCTTTTGATTTTGAAGTATCCTTTACAGATACAGATCCAGAATCAATCCCTGTAACAATAGAATCAAGTATATTTTTAATTCCAGAAATATTATCAGCATCCAATACATCATAAGGTGTAGATGCTAATTTTGCAGTCAAATCTTTCAATTCTTTATCATGAGAAGAGATATGAACAAATTTTCCAAGTGGTCTAGAAATTTTAGTGAACTCATCATCAATATTATGACGAATTTTAATTTCCTCAGAATCATAATTGGATAATTGAGATTTTATATCAACGTGTGATTTGTAGCTAGAAGAATTTTGAATTTCATTTATTTCATTTTTAAGTTTTAAGATTTTTTCATTTTTTTCATTTATCATAAATTTTAATTCATCTATACGTAAATTTTGTTTAGATATTTTTTCTAGTGTTTTTTCTCTAGAAGACAATAATTGATTAATAGTTTGAACAGAATTTTCAGTGGCAGCAAAATTATCAATTAATTCATCCACTTGTTTTAGATTATCAGTTAGATCCTTAAGATCATTTGTAAGTTTTTTTGAATATTTTTCTGCAAACGTATGAATTACTCTAGAATGTTTTCCCAACATGTCACCCACTTTGTTTATTCCTGCAGTAGCTACTTTTTTGAATCGTATCACATCATCTGGAGAATTGATTTCAGGAAACGAATTTGCAAATTCTTTTTTTATTGCAGAAATAACTTCTTTTTTTCCGCGATTTACCATTATTTGAAAATGTGGGTCAAGTTTATCAGGATCCAATTCATCTTCGGATAACTCATTTGCAATTTTTAGTAAAACCTCTCTTTGAGGATCAATTCTATTTCGGTATGATTTTATTTCTGCTGCAAGGGTTCCTTTTCTGAGAACCACCATATCTTCCATAATTTTTGGAATTTCATCTAATGTGATAGTTTGAGATGACGAGGTAAAATTTTCTACAGGTTCATCGTATTCAACTTTCTTTTTTTTACCCCAACCAAAAACCATAATCAAAGGATCAATAGTTGAATTATATAAATTTGAGAAGTGTTGCGCTACAATATGAATTCAGGTTCAGTAAAGAAATCGGTGATAATTGATTCAGATATAGAAAAAGTATGGTCAAAAATCAGTAAAATTACAAAATTACATTGGCTTGAAGGTCAGAAATCAACGAAATTTTTAGGAGAGAGAAAAATTGGAGTTGGGGCTAAACGCTTAATCTCATTTAAAGATGGATCGGACGTAGAGGAGCATATGGTAGGATGGAAAACAAAAGAATATTTTTCATATATTGCAGTTTCAGGACTTCCATTGGATGCATATCATGCTACAATATCCATTGAAAAAAATAAACTGAAATCAGTAAAAATTACATGGGAATCATACTTTGCATCAAAATCAACAAAGAAAGAATTTGAGGAATTTGTTAAATTTTTATCTAATTTTTATGTTCAATCTTTGAAAAATCTAAAAAAAGAATTTTAGAATTTTTGAATTAATCTTGTTTTTGCAGAAAATCCAATTACTGCTACAATGGATATTACAAGTACTAATGAGGCAACCACACCAAATTCAGGAACCACTTGGAACGTAGACGTTTGACCTACAGGGCCATGAACTCCAAGTATTGCGTCTTCATTTAAAGTTCCAATAAAGTGTCCGATTCCTTGAAAGGTTACATCAATATCTACAGGATAATCTTTAGGATCATATTCCAATGGCGCAGTAGTATGAACAGGATATTTGAATAAATGACGATGTGCATCTTCTTCAGCAAATATTACTTGTTCATTTTGTGATATCTTGATATCATAGTTTACATGATTAATTACAAATCCATCTGATTCCATAAATTCAACCTCAACTATCAATGGAGAATCTTTTGTTCCATCATTTGTAACAATATTTGCAAATACTTGGCTGATAACTCCAGGATCTTTATCAGATACTTCAGGAGTGTTGTCACCGTAGATTATGGATTCTAATTCATCAACTGTTGTTCCATAGTTAGATGCGGTATCATCCGTAATTTTTGCACCTTCAGGTAATATTTGTAATTGTCCAGCCATCCATGGATGAACCATACAGAAATAATCAAAAGTTCCAGCAGTATCAAGTATTAATTCATAATCAACGCCAGATTGTTGTAATCCACTATCCCAAACACCATCAGGTCCGGTCATAGGAGTGCCACTAGTAGAAGTATGTGATGCATCATCACCGTTAAGGAAAATTATAGTGTCCCCTACGTGTGCAGTTGCATATGAAGGTACAAAACAAAGATTTGTTACTTCACATCCTTGCTCCGATGAGCCACGTGCATTTTCAATTTTTATCACTTCAGCAAATGCGCTTTCAGAACCAATTGCAGCGAATGCTAGAGATATAGAAAGAATCATCAATACAACCCCTAAATTTTGCATAATGTTTTGACAACAACTGAGTATAAAACTAATGCTAATTTGGATAACTGGTGGTAAAAACTAATCACTCTTGCCAAAAATCACAACAGGGGAGATTTGATTCTCATTATGAATTTCAGTTTTCATGTATACAATAGATTCATCATAAGTTATTTCTAACGTAACAGGAGTGGTTTTCCACCCATATTTTGGAACTTTGTCAAGTGGTACTAATTTAGTAAATTTTGAATCATAAATCTCAAATTCTTCATGAAAAGTATTCTCCATACCTAAAATTTCTAACACAACAAATGATGATTTTTTATTTGTGTCAACAAAAGTAATTGATACAGAATTACTATCTTTTTGATATACAGCATCAAATGTAAAATTACTAAAATCGGTATTTTCAGAAAGAGGATTCAAGATTATTACAGTACTGACTGAAATAGTTGCAATTAAAATAATTATAAAATTTTTTGGTGCAATCAATTATGAAAACTCTTTTTTAATTGAATTTAGGAATTTTGATGAAACACGGACACGTTCCATGGTTTGTTCCAAAGTCATTTCAGTACCTCGTAAAGGATTTGCTTTAAAGAATTTGCGTATTTCTTTTTCTTGTTTTGCATCAACAACTTGACCAATACTTGCAACGACTCTATTCAATAATGGATTACCAATTCCAGCCTTTTTGACAATTTTTTTCCAGTTCTTTTTGAGCCATCCCCACAAGAATTCTTTACCATATAGATTTACAGCAATTCTCATGATTGGCATTTGAATATTTTGAGAACGAACATCAGGACCCAAGGTAAATTCCAAGGTTTTTAGTAAGAGATTCTTCTGTTGGAAACTACACAGCGCAGCTAAGAATCGGAGTTTTTGTTCTTGAGATTTTGCCTTTTTGTATAATGACATGAATTTTTTATAAGTGGATTCATTGCCACTCCATGCAACCAGAACAAAAACCGTTTCTTGTAAATCTGCAGATAAACTATTTTGATTCTTCAAAAATTTATCAAATCGTTTCTTTGATTCTTTCAATATTTCTTCATCTCCAAGTTTACCTAATCCAGAAATTGCAAAGCTTCTCAAGAGAGCATTAGTGTGAGGTTCATTCTTTTTTGCATCCCAGCCTAGTCGGTCATAAATGGTTCTAAGGAAATTAAAAGCATATTGTTTAATTTCATCTGAGAATTTTTCCTTATGCGTTAAAGAGTATAACGAGTATAGATGTTGAGCTAAGTTTAGAGATGAAATATAATTATCTTCATCAAAATATGCATTTGTAAAGTCAAGATAATCCTGTAACTTTTTCTTTCCAGTCACGCATTGTGAATAATAGTCATTTTGGATACTCCATCTATCTACATAATTTAGCACTTTTTCGTCAATTAGAAGAGAAAGATTATCTAATGTTTCAGAATCATAATCCATTCTATAAAATCCAGTTCGGCCTGAATTAATAATGAAATTTCTTTCTTTATTTTTTAGTTTTATCGATTGAGATTTTTTATCCATGATATGAGATGTAGTGACATCTCCTTCATCGATAATTAGAGGGATTTTCCAAATTCCCTTTTTACTTGACTTTGTTTCTTCCAACAGATAACGAGTTTGTTTTAATGAAATTTGAGAGCCTTTTCGATTTACAGATACGATAGGAAAACCAACCTGATTGATCCAACTATCCATCATTTTATCAATTGGTTTTTTTGCAACTTCACCTATTGATTTCCATAAATCATGACCTTCAGCATTAGAGTATGCATGTTTTTTGAGATATTTTTGTAAGCCTTTTTGGAAGTTTTTGTCAGTTACAAAATGTTCCAACATTCGTAAGACACAGCCTCCTTTATCATAAGAGATAGAATCAAAGATTTCCCTAATCTCGGAAGGATGATTTACCTTGACATCTATAGGATGAGAAGTTTTCAAGGCATCAAGTGACATTGCAGTATTCATTGCGTCTTCTAAAAATTGGTCCCACAAATCCCATTCAGGATAGAATTTGTCCACGATTTTTGTTGCCATGAATGTAGCAAAACTCTCATTTAACCACAAATCATTCCACCATTTCATTGTGACTAAATTACCAAACCATTGATGAGCTATTTCATGAGAAATTACCTCAGCTATGAATTGCTTGGTTCTAGTGGAAGATGTTTTTGGATCATACAATAGTATGGTTTCACGGAAAGTAATTGCACCCCAATTCTCCATTGCACCTGCAGCAAAATCAGGAATTGCAAGCATGTCAAGTTTTGGGAGAGGGTATTTTATTCCAAAATAGTTCTCATATTCACCAAGGAATTTTTTTGTTAATTCTAAGGATAATTTTGCTTTGTTTTTATTTCCTTTTGTTGTTAAAACACGAATTTGTATATTCCTCAATTTGGTTTCTAAATACTCAAATTCACCAACTCCAAGATAGAGAAGATAAGTTGACATGATCGGAGTGCGTTCAAATTCATATATTATTTTTGAACCAAAGTTTTGTTTTTTTCTGACAGGCATATTTGATATTGCCATGTAATTTTTCTCCACTAGAAGAGATACATCAAAAGTTGCTTTCGTAGATGGTTCATCCCAACATGGAAATGCCCTTCTTGCATCTGCTGCCTCAAATTGAGTAGTAGCCATGTATTTGGTTTTACCAGCAGGATCAGTGTATTTACTTCGATAAAATCCTAAAAGACGATCATTTAAGATTCCAGTGTATTCGATACAAAGTTTAATTTTTCCTGAGACCTTTTTTCCTGAAGTAATAGAAAGAGATTCATTTTTTGCATCAAGTTTGAATTTTACTTCAATTGTTTTACTTTTTGAAAGTATGTAGCATTTTTGTATTTTAATTTCAGCACAATGTAATACAAATTTGTTTGAAGAGGTTGTTTTGAAGGATAGGATTTCTATTCCTTTGAATGTAAAATTTGAGAAAATAGGCTCAAATTGGATATCATAATTTATTTCAGATATTCCCATTATGTTACTTGAAAAAAATGGCTTATCTAAAGTTTGATTCACCATTCTGTTTGTAAGTCAGTCGATAATCTAACAAAAACGTTTGACAGGCTAAAGATTAAGATTCAATTTCAGGCAAGGTTCCTAAGCTATCTCCTTCTACCTTGTTGTTATCAGTTCGAATATGCGTTTCACCATTTAGGACATATGTATGAATAATTTCACCAGGTTCCCAATCAGTTTCATTTTTTTTGTATATAGTCAGGTGTTTTTTTCCTTTTTTGATATGAGATGCCAAAGTTTTCTTGTCAATGATTTCGGGTTTACCAAATTCATTTCCATAATCCTCATGTACTTGGACATGGGTTATGTTTGCAAGACCAGGACCTTTCTTCATTCCACTGACTACAAAGTCTGCCCATTTACTCATACTCCTAGAAACTTGAAATGAGTATATAATTTTTGATAGATTTTTGAACTAGTGACTAATGTCCAGTATTTGTTTTTGCATCTTTAATGAACCCTTTTGGTAGAGTGGCACCTTTCTTTGCCATTTCTGCAGCATATTCTTCTTTGATATTTTCAGGATTAGCATTATCAGTTGAATCTGAATCTTCATCATCAACAGATTCAAGTTCTTTACGCAAATTTTCTAATTCATTTTTAAGTTCAGTTGCAATATCAGATTCTTCAGTTTGAGAAGATTCTTCTTCACGCTCTAGTTGTTCTTTTTCTGCTTTAGCTGCTGCGAGTTCTTTTTGAAGTTGCTCTGCTTCTGCTGCTGCTTTGGCTTCTGCTGCTTTGGCTTCAGCCTCTTCACGCTCTAGTTGTTCTTTTTCTGCTTTAGCTGCTGCGAGTTCTTTTTGAAGTTGCTCTTCCTCATCTTTAGAATTAGTTTGAGATTCGGTAGGTTTTTCATCATGAGTATGTGGACCTCCTGAAGCGGATTCTTCATTGAATCCTTTTGGTAAAGTTTTGTTAGAACGTGTCGCCAATGCTTCTTTTGCCAGTTCTTCTCGTTTTGATTCTGCTGCAGCTTGTGCCTCAGATGCTGCCTTCTCTTCAGCCTCTTCACGCTCTAGTTGTTCTTTTTCTGCTTTAGCTGCTGCGAGTTCTTTTTGAAGTTGCACTTGTGAAGATTCAGTATTTGATTTTTGTTGTATTTTCTCCAATTCTTCTTTTATAAGTTTAATTTCTTCAACTTCTTTACGAAGTTTTTCTTGTGCAGCATTTGCAGCGTCAATTTCTTTTTGTAAGTTATCACGCATTGATTGAGCCTCTTCTTCGGCTTGTTTTTTCGCTTCTGCCATAATTTGGATCTTTAATTCTTCAATTTCTTTTTCATGTTGTTTCCGTTCTTGTCTTATAGCCTCATCTTTTTCGGCTTTCACTATAGCTAATTCTTTTTTAATTTTTTCATCTTTTGAATCATCTTTAGTTTTCACTTCTGCCATCTCAGATTTTTCATCATGAGTATGTGGACCACCAGAAGAGGATTCTTCATTGAATCCTTTTGGTAAAGTTTTGTTAGAACGTGTTGCTAATGCCTCTTTTGCTAGTTCTTCTCGTTTTGCATTCTCAGTAACATTATCAGATGTAGGTTGTGATTTTGCTTTAGGTTTTGATTCCACTTTTGGTTCAGATTTTACTTCTGATTGAGTAAGTGTTTCTGATTCAGCAGTTGTACGTTTTTTCCTAATGAAATTTCTTGTGTCATCTGCAATTTTTGTAGAAGTTTCATTAGTAGAAGTTACACGTTTAATCATACCAGAAATACGACTTTCTACAGAGGGTTTTGATTTAGATTTACTCTTCTTCTCAGGAGTCTTAGAAGTGATCTTTGGTTTAGGTTCAATGTCAGGTATTTTAGGTTTTATTTCAGATAATAATTTTTTATAATCTTTTCCAGATGCTTTTTCAAGCTCTAAACGTCTAGAGATTCTAGCATCATGTTGTTCTTGTTCAGTTTCTTTTAATTTTTCTTTTAATTTTTTACTTTTAGATTTACCTTTTTCAAATTGTTCGAGATACTCTTTCTCATATTCAAGAAATTCTTTCTTTTGTTCTTTTTTGAAAGAACTATTGAATGTGCCATCTTCGTTCCAATGTGAAACTTCTTTTGGTTTGTCAGTCCAATTTTCAGGCATAGATTTTTTTGAATTAGCTTTCTGTGCCTCTTTTGCTAGTTCTTCTCGTCTTGAATCTTCATATTCATAATCGCCATCATTTTTATTTATTTTTGATATTGGTTCTTCTTTAACAGGTTCGGGCTCTGGTTCGGGTTCTGGTTCTGGTTCTGGTTTTGGAGGAGGAGTAGGTGCAGGTTCTTCTTTTTTTACCTCTGCAAAGACTATCTCTAATTCATCAACTAATGGCATGTGACCAAGATTATCACCATCAACTTTGTTATCATCAGTACGTATGTATGCCTCACCATTTTTGACATATGTTCGAATAGTTTTTCCTATAGTCCATTCATTTTCATTTTTTTTATGGACGGTAACAAATGATATGCCATTTTGTATTTTTGATGATAATTGATATTTATCAATTAATTCAGGACGACCAAAACCATGTTCCAGATCTTCATGTATTTGCACATGGGAAATGTTTGAAAGCCCAGATCCTTTTTTGATTGCGCTAACTACAAAATCCGCCCACTTTGTCATTTGTAGTAATACTCGTCAAGTGCAATATACGCTTTTTCTAGAAATGTATAGCGGATTTTACAAATTCCTTAAAATATTGTTTATGTCTAGATTTAGCAATGAGTGACATACGTTTTGTGATGATCGGTGTAGCGGTGTTATCGATAGGATTTATTGTAATGGCTGTGTTTGGAACTCAATATCAAGACATTACAATTCAGACAAATGAGTTTTCAGAATGTTATGATTATACAGATGAAAATGTTCCAGTCAAAATTGATTGTGAAGAACGATTACAAGATAGGAATTTGATGTTTGTAGGAGTTATCGGTATTTTGGCTGCAGGTGGAATTGCGCTAATCAAAGGAATTAGAGGTACATGGGATAATGATGTGAAACCAGAAGAAATGTTAGGACCCGGAGGAGATAAGAAAACCTCAGATGATGATAAGAAAGATAAGCCTTAGAGAAAACTATCTAGAGATTCAGTAGAAGATAATTCATTATTTTCAAGTTTTTTTGCCAATTTATCACCCATCAGTTTAGCAGATTTAATTTTTCTTTGACCGATGTGATAGTATACTTGATCAATTGTATCTTTTGCAATCAAAACGACTAACCGTCCTTCTGTCTTTCTTCCGGTTCTACCCTTTCTTTGTACAAAACGAATTGAGCTTGGAACATTATCATAAAAAATTACTAAATTTACTTCAGAAATATCCAGCCCTTCTTCACCAACACGAGTTGCAACAAGAACCTGAGTTAATCCATCCCGGAATCGTTGAACAGTTTCAATTTGTTTTTCTTGTTTTAGTCCAGTATCCCCTGCTTTTCCAATTAAAATTTCAGAATTGATTCCCATTTTTTGTAGTGTTTCATTTATCACATTTACAGAATCACGATAACTTGTAAAAATTAGAACCTTATCTTTAACAGAAGCAATAACTTCTTTTAATTTTGGAAGTTTTGAATGTTCAATTCCTTGAGATTTTGCAAAATTGGCTAATTCAATGGCACGCATAAAATTAGGATCTTTTTCAAAAAGATCTTTAATTCCAACACCTTTTTTTGCTTTAGTTCTATCACAAAATTTTAGAAATGATGTAATGCCATGAGCCTCAAAGATGTTTAGGGCATATGTAATTCTAATTGCAGTGAATAGTGGCTTTGCAGAAATACGATTTTGTGTTAACACGTACTGACGAATTCGAAGTAAGGTGGACAGAGACTTATTTTGGCCAATTTGAATTCCATTTTTTCGTAAAGTGGTATAACGTTCATCTAATGCAAGTTGAAGGCATTTTTGAATTGCTTTCATCTCAGGCGGTAAATCAACCATAACCCATTCAGTATTTGTTTTTTGAATATACGGTTGAACATCAGGACTTTCATCAGTTCGTTGTAAAATATTCTGTATTCCAAGAGATACAATAATTTCAGTAGCCTTTGCTTTCTCACTTGGAAGTGTTGCAGTCATACCAAGTATGAGTGATTTTTCTTTGAAATGATTTGCAATGCTCGTATACGCATAGTCACCAACAGCCCTATGTGCCTCATCAAATATCACAAGACTAAACTGTTGAGTATCAATCATATTTCGTTGTAAATCGTTACGAGTAATTTCAGGCGTTGCGCATATCACACTATTCATCCACAATTTTTTTCGTTTGTTAATCAAATCCTCACCAGTTACAATTCCAATATCATCTAAAAGTAAATTTTCTTTAAGAAAATCAAAATGTTGGTTGACAAGTACACGAGTTGGAGCTAAAAGTAAGACACCCCCCTTATTTTGCGACAATACATGAGCCATGAGTTGTAAAGCAATGGTAGTTTTACCAAGACCCGTAGGTAAAACAACTAAAGAGTTTTCATTTTTTGCATCATTAGCAAGGTTGGTCTGATAATCACGTAACTCAATAGAGTCTGGTTTAATCAATTTATGCTCATAATATCCTGATCCCATAAAATGAGAACAGAGAAGCATATCATTTATGGTTTACAATTGATTGAAAGTCACTTAGAGGTTATATGTTGGCAAATTAAATAATTTCCATGTCTAATAGTTTTGAAAGACCTGGATGGGATGAATATTTTATGCTTCAGGCAAAACTTGCAGCATTAAGATCAAATTGTATGACAAGAAGTGTGGGAGCAGTGATAGTCAGAGACCATCGACAGCTTGCAACAGGGTATAATGGAACTCCCCCAGGAATAAAGAATTGTTTTGAAGGGGGCTGCCAAAGATGCAAAGACAGGATGGATGGGAAAGTAAAATCAGGAGAAGGTCTTGGAAGATGTTTATGCAATCATGCCGAAGCCAACGCAATCATGCATTGTGCCATTTTAGGCATAGAAGCTGGAACAAAAGGAGCTATATTGTATTCCACATTTGTTCCTTGTTTAGAATGTACAAAAATGGCAATAACAATAGGGATTCGAAAATTTGTGTGTCTTGATGAATATCCAGAAACAGATTATGATTTAATTAAAGAGGCAGGAGTTGAAATTGAAATTTTGAATAAAGATAATATTGAAAAATGGGCAGGAAGTATGATATCCTCAAAGAAGTAGATATGGAAGCAGTAGAAGATTTCAAACAAGATGAAGTAGCAAATATACCAAATTCATTATTAATTTCTGCCGCATATAATGGAAAAACAAAGAAAGTTATTCTTAAATTCTATAATCCAGAATCAGAAAAAATCTATCTGTGGGAGGACAAAACAGGTCATCAGCCATATTGTTTTTCAAAAATGGCACCTGAAGATTTAGGATTTTTGTCAGAAAGAGATGACGTAGTAGAAATCAAAACCGTGAAGAAAATTGATACATTAAAAGACAAAGAAATAGAAGTTTCAAAAATTATTGTGACAGATCCGTTGGCAATTGGTGGTACACAAACAACACAGAGTATTAGAAATGTAGTAGAAGCATGGGAATCAGATATCAAATATTATGAAACATATCTATATGATAATTCATTAATTATTGGAAAATACTACAGAATCGAAAATGATAAGATAATTCCACATGACTTTGAAATGTCAGATGAGACAGATTTAACAATGAAAACAATGCTTTTTGATAAATTAGGAAATACAGGAATGATAGATACAAATCAGTTTCAAGAAGAGGTTTCAAATTGGGCAGAACTTCTTGATCAGCCTGTCCCCAAAATTAAAAGAATGAGTTTGGATATAGAGGTAGAAACAGATGGAAAAGTATTTCCAGATGTAAAAATTGCAGATAAAAAAGTTACAGCAGTAGGATTTGAAGCAAGTGACGGAATGAAGCGAGTTTTTGTGTTAAGAAGAGATGGAATTGAAGAAGGAGTTAATGATTTAGATAAAAATATTGAAGTGATATTTTACGAAAAAGATCAAGAAAAAAAATTAATTGAGGATGCATTTGAATTGGTAAAAAAATATCCAGTACTAATCACATACAATGGTGATCAATTTGATCTTCTTTACTTGTATAACCGTGCAAAAAGACTAGGAATTTCTGATGAAATAAACCCATTATACATGATGAGAGATTCTGCAACGCTAACAAAAGGTGTACATCTGGATTTGTATAGAACATTTTCAAACAAAGCATTTCAGATTTACGTATTTTCACAAAAATATAGTGACTTTTCTCTCAATAGTGTTTCAAAAGGAGTTTTGGGAGAGCAGAAAATGGATTATGGTATAGAAATTGGCAATATGACATATTACCAAATTGCCAAATATTGTCAAAATGATGCATATCTAACATTCAAGCTAACAAGTTTCAATGAAGATTTACTCATGAATCTTCTAGTTGTAATTACAAGAATTGCAAGAATGCCAATTGACGACATTTCAAGAATGGGCGTTTCACAATGGATTCGTAGTCTCCTATATTATGAACATAGAAAAAATAATTTTCTTATTCCAAGACGAAATGAAATTGAAGAAAAATCATCCGGAATGGCAAATGATGCAGTCATCAAAGATAAAAAATATCGAGGAGGATTAGTTATAGAACCAGTAGAAGGGGTTCATTTTGATGTAACAGTGATGGACTTTGCAAGTCTATATCCAAGCATAATCAAAGTGAACAATCTTTCATATGAAACAGTCAGATGCCCACATGAAGAATGTAAGAAAAATGCAATACCTGGAACATCTCATTGGAGATGTACAAAAAAAAATGGATTGACGTCATTAATTATAGGTTCATTGCGAGATTTACGTGTAAATTATTACAAAAGTCTTTCAAAAAAAGAAAATATAACAGATGAACAAAAACAATTGTATACAGTAGTAAGCCAAGCTTTGAAAGTTATTCTTAATGCAAGTTATGGCGTAATGGGTGCAGAAATATTTCCATTGTATTTTCTTCCAGCAGCAGAAGCAACTACAGCATTAGGAAGACACATCATTATGGATACAATTGAAAAATGCAAGGGCATACAATTAGAGGTACTTTATGGAGATACAGATTCACTTTTTGTAAAAAATCCAACTCAACAACAAGTTGAAGATGTCATCAAGTTAGCCAAAAAAGATCATGGTGTCGAGTTAGAAATTGACAAAGAGTACAGATATGTAGTATTGAGTAATAGGAAAAAAAATTATTTTGGGGTTACAAAAAATGGAAAAGTCGATGTTAAAGGATTAACAGGTAAAAAATCACACACACCACCATTCATCAAAACATTATTTTATGAATTATTAGACATACTTGCAGAAGTTCAAAATGAACAAGAATTCGAAAATGCAAAGAAAAAAGTCAGCGATAAAATTGCAATATATGCAAAAAAAGTTCAAGACAAAAGTATTCCATTGAAAGAATTAACATTTAATGTAACACTCAGTAAGGCTCTATCAGAGTATGTAAAAACAATTCCACAACACATACGAGCCGCAAAACAACTTGAAACAACTAGAGAAATAAAAAAAGGAGACATCATATCATATGTTAAAATACTCAATAAACCGGGCGTAAAACCAGTGGAACTAGCAAGACAAGATGAAATTGACTCCGGAAAATACATGGAGTTTATGGAAAGTACATTAGAGCAAATTACATCATCCATGGATCTAGATTTCGATACGATTCTTGGTAAACCAAAACAAACAGGCTTGGATCAATTTTTCTGGAATTAGACATGTTAGACGAAATTACACTAGGCATAGTTGCAATATTGGCAGGAATTTTCATCCTAATAGGATGGGTTCCACAAATAATTCAAGGATATAAAACAAAAAAGCTTGAAGATGTTTCAAAATATTTAGTTATATCCATATTTGTAGGAGCCTCATTGTGGCTTGTCTATGGAATTGAAATTGATGACAGATACATAATAGGAGTCAACGTAGCAGCTATGTTTCTAACAATGACAGTTCTCATAATGAAGCTAAAATATGAGAAAGCCTTCGAATCAATTAGGAAATAAAATGTTTATCATAAATTGTAAAAACTATGACGAAATAGCAGGAGATAAAATTATTAAAATTGCAAAAATTGCAGAAAAGATTTCAAAAAAATACAAAGTACCAATTGCAATTGCACCACCATATCATCTAATTCCATTAATTATAAAATTCAAGATTATAGTTTTGGCACAACATGTGGATGATAAAAAAGTTGGAAGCACTACAGGGTTCATGGTGCCAGAAATTCTTAAAAAATCAAAAATTAATGGATCAATAATAAATCATAGCGAACATAGAATTTCTGAAAAAGAAATAACATCATTAGTCAAACGCTTAACAAAACTTAAACTGAAAACAATATTGTGTGTAAAAAATATTAACGAGGTAAAAAAATATGCAAAATTAAATCCAACATTTATTGCAATTGAACCACCAGAATTAATTGGGACTGGAAGAGCAATTTCTACAGAGAAGCCAGGATTAATCACAAATGCAGTACAAGCAGTTAAGTCTGCTAAAAATTCTACAAAACTTTTGTGCGGGGCAGGAATTGTTTCAGGTCAAGATGTTGCAAAAGCAAAAGATCTTGGCTCAAATGGAATCCTGGTTGCAAGCGGAATCATCAAAGCAAAAAATTGGGAAAAAATAATCTCAGAATTTTGTAAGGGTTTAAAAAGCCAGTAAATCGACAAAATTCTGCATGGTAAAAAACAAGCCAGTTTATGCATTTGAAGAAGCAGATAGTAAAAACAGAATGTTGCTAGGTGGAAAAGGTGCAGGATTAAGCGAAATGACGCGCCTAAAACTTCCAGTACCTCCAGGATTTACGATTACGACAGAAGTTTGTAACAACTACTATGACAATGGCAAAAAACTTCCAAAAGATGTCATGCCACTAGTAATGAAAAATATTGTAAAGATGGAGAAAAAGACAGGAAAAAAATGGAACTCTACAAAAAACCCACTTTTGGTTTCAGTTCGTTCTGGAGCTGCAATCTCAATGCCAGGAATGATGGATACAATTTTGAATTTAGGATTAAATGAAAAAACGGTGGAAGGTTTTGCACAACAAACAAAAAATCCCAGATTCTCATGGGATTCATACAGGAGATTTATTCAATTATTTGGTAAAGTCGTATTTGGTGTAAACGATGAAAAATTTGATCATGTTTTAGATTCTGCAAAGAAAAAACAAGGTGTTAAAGATGATAGCAAACTTAACGTAGAATCTTTGAAGAAAATTGTTGCAGAATATAAGAAAATTTGTGAAAAGCATACAAAAGGAAAATTTCCAGACACACCTAATGAACAACTAGGATTAGCGATTGAAGCAGTATTCAAAAGTTGGATGGGTGAAAGAGCAATAGTTTATCGTGAAAAAAATAACATTACAAAAGATATTGCAAATGGAACTGCAGTTAATGTGGTCACAATGGTATTTGGAAATATGGGTGACGACAGTGCAACAGGAGTTGTTTTTACAAGAAATGGTTCTAACGGTAAAAAAGAGATGGAAGGAGAATATCTAATTAATGCTCAAGGTGAAGATGTAGTTGCAGGAGTTAGAACAGGAAAAAATATAGATTTATTGAAAAAAGAGATGCCAAGATCACATAAGGAATTAAGCAATGCATGTATAAAATTAGAAAAACATTTCAGTGAACCGCAAGATATTGAATTTACAATTGAACAAGGAAAATTCTATCTATTGCAAACAAGAACTGCAAAAATGACCGCAGCTGCATTAGTAAAAACATCAGTAGATATGGTTAAAGAAAAATTAATTGATAAAAATAGGGCACTCACAAGAATTCCAGCCCAACAATTAGAAGCATTACTACACAGAACAATGGATGAATCAAAAATTAAAAATTATAAACAACTAGCAAAAGGAATTGGAGCATCTCCAGGTGCTGCAAGTGGAATAGTAGTATTTGACGTTAAAAAAGCAATACAATTAGGGGATGATGGAAAGAAGGTCATCTTAGTAAGAAAAGATACAAAACCAGAAGACGTTCCAGCATTCTTTTCATCAGAAGGAATTTTGACTAGTCAAGGAGGAAAATCATCTCATGCAGCAATTGTTTCAAGAGGAATGGGCAAATCATGCATTGTTGGGTGTTCAGAATTAAAAATCGATTATGATACCAACGTAGCAACTGCAAACGGAATCAAAATCAAAGAAGGTGAAACAATTACTATTGATGGAAGCGAAGGTACTGTGTTTATTGGAGATATACCAACTGTTGAACCAAAAGTAACTAAAGACTTTGAACAAATTTTGCAATGGTCACAGAAAACAAAAACACTTGGAATTAGAGCAAATGCAGATACTCCGGAAATGGCAAAATTAGCAAGAAAGTTTGGGGGTCAAGGAATTGGATTGTGTAGAACAGAAAGAATGTTTAACGGAAGTGATAGAATTAATTTATTTGTCGAAATGATAATGGCAGAAAATATTGAACAGAGAAATAAAATATTAACAAAACTCGGCAAATTACAAAAGAGTGACTTTATTGAAATACTAAAAGCAATGGAAGGATATGAAGTAACAATCAGATTATTAGATCCACCATTACATGAATTCTTACCAAATCCTGAAGAATTAGTTGAGAAAATACAAAAATTAGAATCAAGTGGAAAAACAAAAGAAATCACCAAAGCAAAAGTAGTTCTAAAAAGAGCAAGAGAGCTTGCAGAAATCAATCCAATGATGGGCCATAGAGGAGTTAGAGTAGGCATTACATACCCAGAAATATATGAAATGCAAATTAAATCAGTATTTGAAGCATTAGTGGAATTAACTAAGAAAAAAGTTAAAGCACATCCACAAATTATGATTCCACAGATTAGCAGCATTGCAGAATTAAATCATATCAAAAAAATCTATGATAGAATTAAGAAAGAAACAGAATTGAAACATAAAATGAAATTAAAAATAAACTTTGGAACCATGATTGAAGTTGTGAGAGCAGCATTAACTGCAAATGAACTTGCAAAAACTGCTGAATTCTTTAGTTTTGGAACAAATGATCTAACTCAAGGTACGTTTAGTTTCAGTAGAGAAGACGTTGAAGGTAAATTCTTACCAGAGTACATGGAAAAAGAATTACTAGAAAGAAATCCATTTCAATCAATCGATGTTAATGGAGTAGGTAATTTAATTAAAATCGGAATTACAGCAGGTCGTGGAATTAGAAAAAATATGGAAGTTGGGATATGCGGAGAACATGGAGGAGATCCAAGTTCAATTAAATTCTGTCACGGAGAAGGATTAACGTATGTTAGTGCATCCCCACACAGAATTCCTATTGCAATAGTTGCAGCCGCACAAGCAGTAATTGAGCAAGAAAATATAAAAAAATTAAAGCCTAAAAGAAAATCAAAAAAATAGATTTAGCCAAAGATAATATTTTGGATTTGTTCTACAAACAATACTACATGCTCAAATGTATGAATTACAAAATCTTCGCTAGTGTAGATATCGTGAGAATGCGTATTCATTAGATCAATTGTAATGTGTGGATGAGCCTCAGCGACAGAAGTAAATCCTAAAGAGAATATACCTATAGTTAAAATTGCTAGCAAAACTAGATTTTTCACATAAATATGTCATAATACTACTACTTTAAATTTTTCAAAATATGTAGATCAATTAATGGGCCTATTATCTAAAGCAATCATACTAGGAGGACTTTTTGTACTTTTGTTTGGAGTTTTCTCAATCATATTTGAATGATAAATATAAAATCATGAAGAAGTGAATTTTTCAATTATTTTAACTATTTTGAAAGGGATTTCATCAAAAGATTTTCTTTTATCCATCGATACCAATAAGACATTTTTTCCCATTGGAAAACTCATTACAATTAGTTTTTCACGATACGAGAGACTAAAGTGTACATGTCCAAAATCAGCATCAAATTCCTGTCTCATTTTTACACGCAATGCAAGTTCCATGTATAGCATTTCATCCTTTTTCTCATCTTCTAGTGATTTGATTTTTGTAACCATACCTCCAGCAATAAGGCGCCCACGATGATTTATGAGACCCGAAAACCGAATTTTAGGGGCAATTTTGGCGATTTTGACACATAATTCGTCATTTTCCATTACCAATAGAGTATGCTAATAGAACTATTTATTGCGATCGGTTTTCTAGGTATTCTTCATGGAAAGACCACTTGATAACATGTTTGATTATTACAAACATACATCGATGTTTTGGAACGATATGATATCTATGATGTCATCAAAACCAGCATCACTAACAGCTGTAGGACCACTAAGAAATTTTACAGAAAACATAAAGAAAATTTCTCAAGAATTAATAGAGTCAAATCAAGAAATTGTAGATTTTAACACATACCTTATGGAATATTACAAACAGTTAGGAGAAACATGGGCAGATTCACAAAAAAAAGTCATGTCAAAAATTTCAGAAATTCCACAGGACACAGAATCAACGGAGGCGTACAAGAGAATTTGGATTGATATGTTTGAAAATGATTTTACTCAGTTATTCGATACAGAGAGTTTTTCCAAAAATTATAATAAATTAGTTTCAACAGAAATGCAATTGCTCAAGAGATGGAATACAATCATGGATATAATGCTCAAATCAGCAAATATGCCAACAAAGGAAGAAATTGATGAGATTTATCAGGAATTGTTCAACCTAAAGAAGCGGGTCAAAAAATTAGATTCATTAAAAAAGAGAAGAGATGTAGAAAGTGACTCTTGAGACTAGTGTAAACGAATCAATCATAGGAGATTTTCTGAATTTTAACAGAAATATTGCAGAGATACCATCAAGAATTTCAGTTCCTCACGAGGTAAAAATGGACACATGTGAATATGACGTGGTCTATAAAGAAGATCGAATTAGAATGCTACATTACAAACCACTTACATCAAAGCAAATTAAAACACCTTTAGTAATTTCATATGCAATTGTAAATAGATATCATATTTTTGACATAGATTCTAAGAAGAGTTGGATTCGAAACTTACTTGAGAGTGGAATTGATGTATACATGATTGATTGGGGAACACCTAGCAAAATGGATAAATTTTTAGGATTTGATGAATATGTAAACGACTATCTAGATAATTGTATTGAGAATGTATGTGACAGATCAGGTGTAAACAAAGTTTCATTGCAAGGATATTGTACAGGAGGCACATTGGCAGCAGTATATTCTGCATTACATCCAGAAAAAGTGAAAAATCTTATTGCGACTGCACCAATCATAGACGGATGGAAAGATACAACGGTCATCAGCAATATTGCAAAAAATTTTGACGTTGACAAAATGGTAGAGGTGATAGGAAATATGCCACCTGAATTCATCTACTATTGCTTTTCAATTCTAAAGCCATTTGAGCAGGGAATTGAGAAATATTTAAAATTTTTCCAGAATTTAGAGAATGAAAAATATGTGAATAGTTTCTTAAAAATTGAGAAATGGCTTGCAGAAACACCCCCTATACCAGGAGAATTATTCAAACAATGGATTAAAGGAATTTATCAAGAAAACCTTCTTGTACAAGATAAAATGTTTATAGGAAATCAACATGTATCTTTAAAAAATATTACAATGCCAGTTTTCACTCAAGTGGCCGTTGGGGACCATTTGGTATCACCAGAATGCAGTATGCCATTACATTATGCAGTAGGCTCAAATGATAAAAATTTGGAGATTTATCCTACAGGACATGTAGGAATGATTGCTAGTTCTTATAGCCAAAAAAATATTTTACCAACATTAACTAAATGGATTAAAACAAGATCAGATTAAAATGCAGTAATTAGTTTGAACCCATTCTACTTGGTTCACCAGTTTTTGTTTTTGCAAAGTGCTCAAGTGCTTCATCATCGTTTGGAACTCTGAGAAGCGTTTGTTGTGCATCCAAATTTTTTTGGATAGATTCCATTTTTTTAGATAGAGCAGTTAAACAGACAATCATTTTTTGTGAATCATGATTTTCAAATTCTTCATTACAATTGAAGCAATTAGTTGTCATAATTTAGCGAGTTCATTCTTAAATATTAACGTATGAATGTATCCAAAAATACATCATGCAAATGAGAAAAATTAAGAAAAAAATAGAAAAAAA
>JABGTD010000046.1 GCA_018647405.1 Nitrososphaerota archaeon
AATCGACCTTGTGAGGAATTGGGACATTAACATGGTAGTCTTTTTCGCCATGCTTGGCATCGATGTGGACAATATCTTCATCCACAAAGACTTTCACATCGGTCTTTTCAACACCTGGCATTTCTGCAACAATCTTGAGAGTTTGTTCCTTGTTGTCAACCAAGGTGTCTATCAGAGGTTCTCTTTTCTCGGCAGTAGCTACTTGTGGTTGGTTGTCGCATCCACAAGAGTCTGTAGTAGGTAAAGTGTCTGGCTTGACATTTCCGTACTCTTGGATAACGGGTTTTCCATCAGGCCCAACGGTCATGGTATAACCGTAGTAGATTGGACCAGAAGCCCCGTTAGTGTTTTGTAGAGCCTCAAAGATGTCATCTACACTTCCAAAGGAGCGTGACATTTCTTTGAAGATTCTATTGATTTCGTTGTTAAACGTTGTCATATTTACCTCTATAATGTAATAGGTATGACATTATATAAGTTTTATTTTCTATTCATGAATATAGTTACAATAGCGATCTAAAATTACATAATGTTATTATATCTGTTCATATATTACACTCTATGAGAACTAGCGGTGTTTCCATGCCTGAAGTTGTGCGTGAAATCATTACTAGAAACCGCTCAATTTACGACTGCATGAAGATGGATGTGATTAATTTTACAGCATTGGCAGTCAAAATTCAGGCTGATGTTGAAAAAACAATGGGAGCATCTGTCAACCTCAACACAATAGTAGTTGCCATAAAGCGATACGCTGACTCTTTTGAGGCTACAGATGAGATGATAGATGATCCGGTTCTAAAAGATGCCAGATTAACCCTAACTGATGGGATCATGGGCCTATCATGGAATATGACTGATGCAGGAGATGAGATGGCAAAAGTGCTCAACGAGTTCCACAAAGAGTTTGCAGATTCCGAGTTTTTCAGATTTGGAGATTCCTTTAGAATTTTAGCTGAAGATAGTGATAGAGTTAGACGACATTTTCAGTCCCTACCAAGAGAAAATCAATTCAATTCCGGATTGGCAAAAATCAAGGTGGCGGTTCCAGAGAATCATAGTCGTTCTGATGTAATGGCATTTGTGACTGAAATTTTGCATTATAATGGAATCGATATGGCAGATGCCTTATTCACCCAGGATGGATTGGTCATAGTCCTCAAAGAAGACGATGCCCCAAGAGCATATGAAAAATTACGTGCTCAGATTTCCAGATAATTTGTTAATGCAATCTTAAATTAGCATTAATGAGGCTGAAATATCATGAATTTGATTTTTCTGAGTATTTTCGAGGAGTTTCAAAACCTGTTCAAAGATGGGTTTTTGTCAAAAATCAATACTGAAGAATTAGCAAATTCTAATGCTCGAGATTTAGTCAGGTCATATTTTGAGAGAAATCCGCTTCCGGAAGTTGATTCCGATTATCCAGGCATGGAAATAATACTGAATGGATTAGCAAACATTCAAAGTTTCATAGGTGAGATTTCGATGGGAGAAGGTTCGCTCATTGCGTCTGCTCCAATTTTGCTACTTGCAGCAAGTGTTGTAATTATTTTAGGTGTTTTAGGTGAGGCATTTTTCAAAAAGACTGGAATTCCAGACATTGCATTTTTGATGATACTTGGTGTAATGATTGGACCGGTAATTGGAATTGTTCAACCAGCTGCAGTTATAGAAATTGTTCCATACTTTGCAGCACTTGCATTAATCATCATCATGTTTGATGGTGGATACAATCTAAAGATTGGACAAATTCTAAAGACTGCACACTTTTCTGTTATTCTTGTAGTTTTGGGATTTGCAGCAGCTGTTGGAACTGTTGGAACATTTGCTCATTACGGTTTAGGATGGGAATGGCTTGACAGCATATTGCTTGGAACAATAGTGGGCGGAAGTAGCTCGATCATTGTTTTCGGTCTAGTAAGAAAACTGAGAATTTCAGACAAAGCAAAATCAATGCTTAGTTTTGAATCTGCGTTAACTGATATTTTATCAACAATTGTTGCATTCATTTTGTTTGAAGCAGTACTATCAGGTTCATTCAGTATCGATCTTTTAGGTGAAACACTTGGAAGAGCAATTGCTGTCGGTTTGATACTTGGATTTGGAGTTGGAATTCCATGGATGTTTATAATTTCCAAGTTAAGTAATGCACAGCATAACTACATGCTCACACTAGGTGTTTTGTTCTTGCTATTCTTTTTGGCAAACTCATTTGGAGAATCTGGAGCACTAACAGCATTAGTGTTTGGATTAATGCTCGGAAACAAAAAATATTTGCTCAAAAAATTACGAATCAAACTACCAGAACATACCATAGATAACTCACTTCACAGTCAGGTGACATTCATTGTAAGAGCATTTTTCTTCGTCTTTGTTGGATTACTAGCAAGCTTTGGTCAAATTGAATATGTCATATTTGGAATAGTTGCGGCGGTGGCGATTTATGTTGGAAGAATCATTATCACGCATACAGCGCTTGTACGTGGATTCTCCAGATTAGATAAAAAAGTTACATCTGTAATGATTCCAAGAGGATTAGCTGCTGCTGTACTTGCTACAATACCGCTTACAATGGGACTACAAAACGGTGAAGCCTATCCGCAAATAATATTTTTCATCATACTAACGTCTGTAATTATAACAACGATTGGATTGGGTGGAGCAAAGAAAATTCCACCACCAGAAGGTTCAGGTGGGTTTGTTACAGAAACAAAAGATAAATAATTGCTTTATACGTCTATAGATTCTTTTAAGCCTTTGTAGCGGTTTCGAATTGTAACTTCAGTTACATTTGCAGCTTCTGCAATGTCACGTTGCGTTTTGTCTTCACCGTTTTTTACACATGACAGGTATAATGCTGCTGCTGCTAATCCCATTGGATCTTTTCCGGCAGATGCTTCATTTGCTTGTGCAATTTTCAAAACCTTAATTGCATAACGTTTTGTTTTTTCTGCAATACCAATTTTACTTGCAATTCTTGCAACACACTGTACTGAATCAGTAACAGGCATTTTTAGATCTAATTCTTTTACAAGTAAACGATAACAACGTGCAATATCTTTTCTTTTGATGTTTGCAGCAATTTCAACGTCTTTAAGATTTCTTGGAGTTTCGGTATCACGACATGCAGCATACAATGCAGATGCCATTAATGCAGAAATTGAACGTCCTCTTACAAGACCTTTGTCTAGTGCTTTACGATAAATGTAAGCTGCTTTTTCAACAACAGATTCTGAAATTGCAAGTTTATCTTTTAATCTATTTAGTTCACTGAATGCTTGTCTAAAGTTTCTGTCAACTGGTTCGTGAACTTGACTTCGACTATCCCAAGTTCTTAATCTTTCAATTGTATTTTTCATTGATGCAGTAAGTGGTTTACCAGATGCATCTTTGTTTACAGGATTAATTACAGTTGCAAGACCCATGTCATGCATTGTTAGTGATGTTGGTGCACCAGCTCTTGCTCTGTCACCATGTTCATCTTGTGTAAAGGAACGCCATTCAGGACCAGATTCTTGTAGTTTTTCTGACATTACAAAACCACACTTGGAGCAAAACATTTCGCCAGATTCATTATCTGTGACCATTTTGCCTTTAACACAACGTGGACATGCATCTTTTGAGGCGCCTTGATTAACCATAATGTATACCCATTGCAGAATTGGTTTATAATCCTAATTGTTTGGTCATGCCTAATTGAGGCTGAAGAAGAATATGTAATATCAGTTATTTATGGAAAAGGCAGATTTCTAGTATGGAAAAACGATTTTTGATTATTCCATTTTTCATAATTGGGATTTTCTTATTTGGACAGATTCCAGATTCAGCAGGGCATGGTCTTGGGTCAGAGACAATGCCTCCGGTAATGATTGGTGAAACAGAAGCTACACTAGAAGTTAATTCATTTACAAATTGGCTCAAAGTAGATGGGGAAGACGTAGGAATTAGACAAATTACAATTAATTTGTTTGAGAGTTTTACTAACATTGATTCAAACGAAGTCAAGTCAATTGACAATGTAACATTTCAAGTTGAATTGATTAAAGGTGATGCAGTTCTGATGAATGAAACATTTCAAAGAGACGATGGTATTTTGGTAATGAATCTTACACCGTCAGAGAATGAACAAGTCAAAATAATGGAACGTGAAACGTTTGCATCATTTTTTGGATTGGCAAGTGAACAATATAATTTTGAAGGAAAAGTGTTTAAAAATGGAGGATTGTATAAATTTAAAATTTCAGTTCTTTCTATAAACAGTTATGATAATGTTTTGAATGAACCAGTAAATTATGATCTTGGAATATCAATTGAAGAGACTACTCGATATGAAATTGATGATGTAAATTATGGTAAACAAAAACTTGGTATTGTAACATTTTTTGATCAGATTACAGATTTTAATTATAATGTAAAAACTAAAGAGATTTCATTTTCATTCCCATTTGAATGGAATCAAGAAACAATTGATCAAACAACCGTGATTCATGAAGAAGTTCTAGTACCAAAAACATTTGGTGATCTTCTTGTTTCAAAATATGTTGCAACATTAAATGGACTTGATTTACCGGAATCAATGATAAATATTGATGATTTTTCATCTAATGATAGAATTGTGCATGTTGTTGTAAGTCAAAAAGAGTTACAAGAAATTTTTTCAGATAATAAATTCAATGATGATTTAATTACAATTGTAGTAAAACCAGAAAGTGATTTACCATTATCAGGAGTTACAGAAAATGGTCAGTTTAAAGTTAATTTGTGGTGGACTAAAGAATTAAGATCTGGAGAATATACAGTTGTACGTTATGATATTCTAGATACATTTTTGAAAGATAGACCAATTTCAGTACCTTATGAATTGAAAATATTCCATAATGATGAGAAAATTTTCTCAAAAAATAATGTGAGTTCTGATAACAAACCAAATGAAGGTAGGCCATCAAACAGAAATGATTTTGAATGGAATATTCCATCTACTGTATCTGGATTAATCATTTTAAAATTTGAAAATTTGGATAATAGTAAAGTTGCAAATATAGAATTTCCATTAATTGTGGACAGAAAACTCTCCGTACAAACTGATTATCAGATACCAAATTGGGTAAAAAATAATGCTGGATGGTGGGCAAGTGGGCAGATACCAGATGCTGCATTCATTGATGGAATTGAATTTTTGATAAAACAACAGATTATCGTGGTACCTATTATCGAAAATGTACCAATGGTTGAATCAAGTGTTCCTGAATGGATTAAAACTAATGCTGGATGGTGGGCAGAAGGACAAATAGATGATAAAACATTTGCAACTGGAATCGAATTCTTGATAAAAATTGGGCTTATTGTTGTTTAATTCTATTCTTAATTGCAATTATTACTGCTGCAGGTGCTACAAAGTACATTCCTATGTTTAGTAAAATAATTCCAATTCCATATCCCAACATTTCTTCTTCAGTGTCAACCTCAACATAATTGAGTAGCGTTAGTGAAGTAAGCAATGGAGTTAATGTGACTTTAACTGCTTCTTTGAAGACTGGATTTTCTCTTTCATAATCTGCTACATATGGTGAAAATGAATAATAAAATTGATTGAATCCGGTCATGAATACAGTTCCTGATTGTGTTGACATTACTGTGCCATCTCTAATTTCTCTTAGGAATTGAACTTGCGGTTCCATTTCAGAACCAAATGCTGCTGTTGCAATTAGACAACCGCCACCTTCTTCGTTTTCATTTTCCATAGTACCGACATATCCATCTTTTTCACTGTCTGAACCAACTGGAATCTTAGCAAAATCAATATTGGTAAATTCTATTGTGCTAACAATTTCATCAAAATTATTAGATTGTCTGTCAAAACTTTCTAAATTGTTTGTATATTGTACAGTGTAAAACATGTCATCTACTTTAATTAGAAAAGTCGCAAATCCAATGTTCATTTCTATTCCTTCTCTATTTTCAAAATGGCCAATAGCTTTTAGTAAATATGCATTGTTTCCTTTTACTTGAGTGCCTTCTTCACTTACAATTGTTAATGCACCTGTTTCGATCATTGGAGTAACTTGTTGTCTCAGTCCGTTTATTGCTTCTTCAATTGTAATATCTTCACGAGTAATGGTAAAAGACACAGCTGGAGCGGATGTGGATGTTTTTGGTCCAACTGCAACAATATCTGGACTATTGCCAGATGGTGTAGGTGTTTGTACTAACCAACCTGCAGGAGATGTGAAAGAAAATCCATATTCAGGAAAAGAGTTTGGTTGACTTGTTGTAGGAGCTATGAGTGCATTTCCTTCGGCAGTAGTTACAGGCGTTACATACTCAGGTAGATTAGATAATTCTGAACGATCCATTACATCTACATTTTTGATAATAGCTTTCCATGCATCCATTGGTTGATCATTTGGAGCTGTGTTGCTATTTGCAATTCTATCTAATGTTTCAAAACTTTCATCTGTTAAGATTCTACCAAATACAGTATACTGCCCATCTAGAAAATTTGAATCGCTATGAACAATAAAAAATTGTGAACCTGCACTGTTTGGATCAGATGAACGTGCCATTGAAACTATTCCTCGTTTATGTTCAATATTGTTAAATTCTGCATCAATAGAATAACCAGGATCACCTGTTCCCCATTCAGACATTGAAGCTGAAGGATCAGCGGATTTTGGATCACCTCCTTGTATCATGAATCCAGGAATTATACGGTGAAAGATAGTTCCAGTGTAAAATCCATCTTCAGATAATGTAACAAAATTTTCAACGTGATTTGGTGCAAATTGAGGGAAAAATTCTATAATTAATCGTCCTGATTCAGTTTCTAACACTACTAATGTATCTTCATACTCTGCAAAAGCTTGAGGTGTAATGGCAAAAATCAATAATGTAAAAATGATAGAAAAGAATTTCCCATTCATGAATTTGAAAATTTTATCTGTAATAAAAATTAGATCTGCAATTGACTTTTAACGATCTATTTTTCAAGTTGTTCTATGGAATTTGATGAAAAGATTCACACACATTTGATGTCTGTTTGGAGAGAATCAAAATCATTTTTTGGTGTTGGAGGAAAAGAAGGAATGTTACTATTAACAGATAATCATTTAATATTTCTAAAAAGAACAGAACGAATGAAAAAATGGTGGGGTGCCGCAAGTAAAAGACAGATAGTTACATTATTACAAAATAAAAATACAATGACTGAGAAATTGGATGGATATGAGGAAAAAGATTTAGAAATTGATTTAGAAGAAGTTAAGAAAAAATATATCAGTAAAATCACATTTGACAATATTTTAGAAATTGGAGAAGAAGAAAAAACATGGGGTAGCGTATTATCAATTAAAGCAATTGAAGATGGAAAAGAAAAGAAATATGATTTTTCGATTGTTCAAGACTGGGTAAAGTATCCAATCAAAGATCCTACAAAATATCTCAGTGTTGATTGGAAACCATGTATAGAGTTCATCAAATCAAAACAACGAGTTACAAAATAAAATGAATAAAGTTTTTGCTGTAGGTGTAGGTCCAGGTTCACCAAAATATGTTACAGATATAGTAAAAGAAGCAATATCACAATGTGATGTTGTGATTGGTTATGGATATACAATAAAAACAATTGAAGAATATGTCAAGGGTAAAAAAATACTTGAAGTGACGATGCAGAATCAAGAAGAGGCATATCAAGAAATTGCAAAAGAAGATAATCATACAATATTAGTTCCATTCACAGGGGATGTCAATTTTTCAGAATCTGAAGTTGTGGATAGATTAATTGAAATTTATGATGAAGTTGAAATAATTCCTGGAATTAGTTCAACGCAGGTAGCTGCATCACGTGCAAAAGTTCCAACTGATAAATCTAAAGTAATTACTATGCATATTTCAACATCAATTGAAGAAAAAAAATTAGAATTACAAAAAGCACTGATTGACGGTCTTAGTGTCATACTTGTTCCAAGACCATGGCCAAAAGTTCCAGAAAAACATTTTATGCAATCTGAAATTGCAAAATATTTGAAACAAAATGGTTTTGAAACATCAAAGATGAAAGTACATGTCTATGAATCAATAACTACAGAAAATGAGACTAGTTTTGAAGGTACAGTTGATCAATTAGAAGGAAAAGAGTTCTCAGATCTCTCTGTAATGGTGTTTAATCAAGCAACACTTGAATCGTATATTAATTTTGAATAGTCATGGGTAAAAAAGCACCAATGTGGGCTCCATCAAAAAAAGAATTAGAGAAAATATTAGAAGTAGATAACGTGCATGAATTGTTTCTAGTTGGACAAGTCTGTATCGAAAGGATGTTAGAGAAAATATTAGAAAAGAAATTCAATATTCCTTTAGAAGCATTAGATGATCCAATGATTATGTGGACACAAAAATACTTGATACTAGAAAAATCAGGTCTACTCAAGGGCAACGTAAAGAAAAATGTTCGTTTGATTAACAGTATAAGAAATAGATATGCACATAGATTGAAACCTGATGAAAAAGCGATTGGAAACAATATCAGAGAATTAGAGTATCTTGGTATATCACATACAAATTCAACTACAAAATTTGAAAAGTATAGAATTTGTGTTATCAGCACATTTACAGCATTAGAGAAAATGTTGTAAATTTATTAGAGAAAAAATCTATTTGATATTATGAAACCAGAAAATTGTGCATATTGTGGAGATATGGTAGACATTCCGTTTGAATGTACATACTGTAAAGATCCATTTTGTGACGAGCATAGACTACCAGAAGATCATCGTTGTGTAAAATTAACAGTGATAAGAGCTAAAAAGTTTGGAGAAAAGAAAGTAATTAGAGACGGAGGACCCGGCTCTAGTAAATTCAAAAGATTTTTTGGAAAATTCCGTTAATTCAATAATCTGATTTAGTAGGATCAAGTTTTGAACGTTTAGCTTGAAAAAATAATGTAACAGCTAATGCAAGCATAACCAAAATTGACATCCATAATGGTTCAACATGAACATTATTTTCCTGTGTAACAATCATTGCAGGGAAAACAACATAGACTACAGATAAAATTATCATTGCAATACCTTGTGTAGATAATTTTTTCCATGATGAAAGTTTGATTCCTCTACTGATTAATTCAATTACACCCAGAGCTATGAAAGGATAAATCGTAAAAGCTAAAAAATCAATTATATCAACTGAACCTGGATGAGACATGTTATTCTTCTATTCTAATCTTTAATGCGATTCCATTTGAAATTAAAGCTTGCGCATTTTCATTAGGAATTGTTGCTATATCTTCAGGTTTAAACGGGCCATATTTTTCTAAATCAACTCCTACTATCTCATCAAATTCTTTTACAAATCTTACTGTTACAGGTTTTATTTTGTGCTTTGTGGAAGTAGTTTCTAGAAATTTTGACTTTCCATTAATTATTCCAGATATTATCATATCTTTACGCTCATTCATTTCATCGTTTGAATCAATAACAAATTTCTCTTCATCACTTAGAATACTGTAAGATTTTGTTGGAGATTCAGAGATTTTTTCTAATCTTTTATTTATTAAAAGTTCAGTAAGATTTGTGGCAGTTGATATAATCTCGTTTTTTGTTTTCTTTTCAATTCCATCATATTCTTCATTTTTTAATTTTCCAATAAAGTTTGATAAATTTCTAAAAAAATCTGTGCTAAGCTCCTGTATATCATCAGTTTGAAATTCCTGCATGACGATTACATGGAGATTTTTTAGATCTAATGATTCAAGAGTTGACATTTTAATACAAAGTTAATCTTAAATGGTACGTTTAATTCTTTTAGCTTGAAGTAAAAAATTGCCGTACAAAGTAATAGGTGGTAAAGCCACACAAGTAAAATATTCATCTGACGAGGTATTCTCTAGAATAAAACATGAGGATATCAAGTTCATAGATCTTCAATTTACAGGCCTAACAGGTAGATTTCGTCATACTACAATCTCCGCAAATACATTTACTCCGGAACAAATGGAAGATGGATTACCAAAATTAGATGGTTCATCAATAGTTGGGTTTACCGACATTGCTGATTCTGATTTAATATTAAAACCAGATCCAAGTACATTTGCAATTATTCCATGGGTAAAAGAGAAAAAAACTGCAAGGTTACTGTGTGATGTATACTGGGGAGGAGGAAGAGGACGTCTTGGTAGTGATCCTCGAGGAATTTGTCAAAAAGCAGAAAAATATGTTAAGACGCAAGGATTTGATTTTAGTAATTGGGGACCTGAAGTAGAGTTTTTTGTATTTGACAAGGTACATTGGGATGTTTTAACACCATACAAAGGTCAATCATATTCAATCGAATCTTCCGAATCACCATGGAGTCAAGAAGGAACTGGTTATCCTATGGGATTACAAGAGGGATATTACCCAAGCACTCCATCAGATACTCTTGCAGAATTTAGAAATGAGTGTGTAGATGTTTTGAATGATAATTTTGGTATTTTATGTGATAATCATCATCACGAAGTAGCAACAGCAGGACAATGTGAAATTGATATAAAATATGATTTAATGACTAATTCTGCTGACGGTGCACAATCATACAAGTATGTTGTAAGAAATGTTGCACAACAATTTGGTAAAGTTGCAACAATGATGCCAAAACCAATATCAATGGATGCTGGTTCGGGTATGCACACAAATGTTAGTTTATGGAAAAAAAATGAAAATACATTTTATGATAAAGATGCAGATTTAGAATTAAGTCAAACTGGGCGTTATTTCTGCGGGGGAGTAATGGAACATGCAAAAGCACTAACTGCAATTACAAATCCAACAACAAATTCATACCATAGATTAGTTCCAGGTTATGAAGCACCAGTTTACATTGCTTGGAGTTCAAGTAATCGTTCTGCAACAATTAGAATTCCTGGTCATTTTAAGGGAGAAAAATATGCATATATGAAAAGAATGGAATATCGTGTACCAGACCCAGCATCTAATCCGTATCTTGTATTTTCAGCAGTATTAGCTGCAGGACTAGATGGAATTAGAAAGAAAACAGACCCTGGTGATCCAGTTAAAGAAGATATTTACAAAATGACAAAATCAGAAAGAAAGAAACATGGAATTGACACTTTGCCTGCAAACCTTGGAAGAGCACTGGATGAATTAGAAAGTGACAGAAAATTCCTAAATCCAATTTTCTCAAATGATGTTTTAGATAAAATTATTGAATTAGAAAGAAGAGACCATAGAGAAATTGCAATTAGACCCCATCCACACGAGTTTTATCTTTACTTTGATGTTTAAGTAAACTAGTTAATTAACGGATTATTAGTTGATTGATAAATTAGAATTAACGAAGCAAACATCATTCCTAATCCACCACAAACCATCATTATTGTAGATTTTTTATATTTAATTCCCAAGAAAATTACTATTCCTCCTGCAAGACCTAAAAAGATTGAAAGCATTCCAAAAATCACAGCTTCAATTTCCACACCTAAAGTTAATGGAGTAAATATACCAGAAAGTAAAGCAACAGCTCCTATAATGTATGCATATTTTGTTCCAGATAGAAGAATTGATTTTAGATCAAGAGGGGTTTTCTCTGATGAAATTTCTTGTTCTTCAAGTTCTATTTTTTCATCTTTATGAATAGAATCCTCTTGTGGTTTATCAGAAAATCTTCTATGTTTTGCCATGATAATCTAAATTGAAATTGTATTGATTAAAATTTTTGCTAATCTACATTCCCATTCCAGGTGGCATTCCCATACCTCCCATACCAGGCATTCCACCCATTCCACCCATATCAGGCATTCCGCCTTCTGCTCCTGGTGGAGGTCCTGCAGATTTTGCAGTAGCAATAACGTCATCAATTCTTAAAATCATACATGCTGCTTCTGTTGCTGCTGAAACAATTTGGTGTTTTACTGCTAATGGTTCAATAATATCAGTTGATTTCAAATTTCCAACTTTACCTTTCATAACATCAATTCCGGTCCATTTTTCACCTTTGATCTGTTTTGCACGAAGATGTGTTAGAGTATCAATTGGATCCATTCCTGCGTTTTCAGATAATGCTAAAGGAATTGATTCTAATGCTTCTGCAAATTTTTCTGCAGCTAGTTGTTCGCGTCCTTGAAGTGATTTTGCCCAACTTCTAATTTTTGTTGCTGCAAATGTTTCTGGTGCACCACCACCCGCTACAATTGATGGTAATTCCATTACGTCTCTTACAACCATTAGTGAGTCATGAACTGAACGTTCTACTTCATCTACAACTCTTTGTGAGCCTGCACGAAGTAGTAATGTAACAGATTTTGGATGTTTGCATCCTTCAACAAAGACCCACTTGTCTTCTTCAACTTTCTTTTCTTGAATTGATGATGCAGAGCCTAAGTCTCTTTCAAATAAATCATCTAGGTTAGTTACAATTCTTGCACCTGTTGCTTTTGCAAGTTTTGATAAATCACTTTCTTTTACACGTCTTACTGCTAAGATACCTGCTTTTGACAAGTAATGTTGTGCCATATCATCAATTCCTTTTTGACATAATACAACATTTGCACCAGAACCAATAACTTTGTCAACCATAGTTTTGAGCATTTTGTTTTCTTCATCCAAGAATGCTTTCATCTGTTGTGGATTTGAAATGTTAATTTTTGCATCAGTTTCAGTTTTGTTAATTTCTAATGCTGCGTTTAAGAGTGCGATTTTTCCTTCTGTAATTTTCTTTGGCATTCCAGAGTGAACAATTTCTTTGTCTAAAACAATTCCTTGAATAATTCTAGAGTCTTTAATAGAACCACCAGATTTCTTTTCTACTTTAATATCATCAATGTCAACAAGATATTTTTCACCATTCTTTTCTGCAACGGCTTTTACTGCTTTTACAATCATATCTGCTAATTGTTCAGAATCTTTTCTAACTAGTTTAGTTTGCATGGATGTTTTTGCAATTTTTAATAAAATTCCATTATCGGTTGGTTCAACTTTATCTGCAATTTGATCTAAGAACTCTTTTGCTTTTCTACCTGCTTTTCTGTATCCATCAACAATAATTGTTGGATGAACATCTTGTAAGACTAGTTCTTCGGCGTGTTCTAATAATGCCCCAGCCAATACAACTGCAGATGTAGTTCCATCACCTACTTCATTATCAGTAGTTTTTGAAATCTCAACTAGCATTTTTGCTGCTGGATGTTGTACATCAATTTCTTTTAGAATTGTTGCACCATCATTTGTAATTGTAACATCGCCTAGAGAATCTACTAGCATTTTGTCCATTCCTTTTGGACCTAAACTAGTATGAACAATTTCGGCTATAATTTTGGCAGCTGCAATATTGTTTTTTTGGGCTTCTCTTCCCTTTACCTGACTTGCGTCATCTTTTAGAACTACAACCGGCATGTTGCCTTTTGGAGTTTGTGCTGCCATAGATCAAAACGTCAATTTTCAAAATATATAGCTAGCTTCTTGTTTTTCTAGAAAATTAGAAGAAAGATCGCTGTTCTTAAATTAGGAAAATCAAGTTCAAAATCATGGCTGATTCGAACAAAGAATCGTATGATAAGATTTTCACCAGTCTTGAAAAACACCATGAATGGTTTGAGAACTCTATTCCGCTAATTGCTAGTGAGAACATTCCTAGTCCAGCTGTTAGAGAAGCTGTAATGTCAGATTTTGGCAATAGATATGCCGAAGGTTGGCCAGGTGAGAGAGTCTATGCAGGATGTACCTACATCGATGAAGTTGAGATTCAATGTATGGAATTAGCACAAAAATTATTCAAAGCAGAGTTTGCTGACGTAAGAAGTGTTTCTGGCGTCGTAGCAAACTTGGCAATTTATTCTGCTTATTCAAACCCAGGAGATGTTATGATTGCATCATCAATTCCTGCTGGAGGTCACATTTCACATGGTAAAAAAGAACATTCAGGAACTGCAGGATTAGTACACGGATTAGATATTGAGTTCTTTGCATTTGACCCTGTAGAAATGACATTAGATGTTGATAAAACAAAAGCTAAAGTTGAAGATTTGAAATCACAAGGAAAATTACCAAAGATTGCAATGTTTGGTGGTTCGGTATTTTTATTTCCACACCCAGTAAAAGAATTAGCTGAATTTCTAAAGGGTCATGGAATGCACATTAACTATGATGCAGCACATGTTGCAGGATTAATTGCTGGTGGTAAATTCCAAGACCCACTTCGAGAAGGAACAGATACAATGACTATGAGTACTCATAAAACTTTGTTTGGTCCACAAGGAGGATTAGTTTTAGGATTTGAAAAACATGCAGAAGAAATTAAAAAAGCAACGTTCCCAGGGTTAACAAGTAGTCATCATATTCATCACATGGGTGCAAAGGCAGTAGCATTTGCAGAAGCTTTAGAGTTTGGAAAAGATTATGCAGAACAAACAATTAAGAACGCAAAAATGTTAGCTTCCGAATTAAACAATGTAGGATTCAAAGTGTTAGGTGAAAAGAGAGGTTACACGGAATCACACCAAACAGTTGTTAATGTTTTAGATTATGGTGATGGTGGAACAATTGAAGCTGATTTAGAAAAAGCAAACATCATTGTTAATCGTCAACTAATTCCTGGAGATCTTAAAGCAGGTCGTCACTATATGCATCCAGGTGGAATTCGTTTAGGAACATCTGAGATTACTCGTTTAGGAATGAAGGAATCTGAAATGAAAGAGATTGCATCTTTATTGAAACAAGTTGTTGTTGATAAAAAAGATGCAGGAGAAATTGCAGTACATGTTAAAGAGTTCAAGACTGATTTCAAGAAAACACAATACTGTTTTGATAACAAACTTGGTGCCTACGAATACGTAAAATTACGTTAATTTACAAAATCAG
>JABGTD010000051.1 GCA_018647405.1 Nitrososphaerota archaeon
GTTTTTTCCTTTAGTTGAGGTGTAGAATTTTTGTTTCCAGTAATTTTTAATTCATTAAATTCAAATCCAGCAGTTTGTAAAATTGATACTACTACAGAAAGCATGTCTTCTGCGGCTTCTTTATCCATTCCGGTTACTTCAATCAGAATATTTTTGGTGTTTGATGTGACAGTTGTTAATCCAGAATTAATTATTGGAGGAAAGGAGATGGTGTTTTGGTCTGAATCAAAAATTATAGGTACATTTTTGGCATTTTCAATTACTGAACCATAATTTTGTCCTACATCAGTATTAGTTAAAATTTCATTAATAGTTTGTTCAGTACTACCGTTTAATGGGATGAATTTATGATCTCGTGAGACAGTTGTGTATGTTAGAGGAAAAGAGATCTTATCAGCATCATGTAATCCAATAGATGATTTTTTTCTTTTCCTTCCTATTCCAGCATGCAGATCTTCTTGCATGTTCATCAATTGTTTGATTGCAACATCATCTAATTTTCCATTACTTGCAATTATTCCGGTTACATATGGTCGAATCTTTGTTACAGTTGAATCAACCTTGATTGAATAATTTCCTTTTTTCCTGATGGGTGTTTTTTGAATTCCTTTTTTTATTCCTAATAGACCTTGTAAACCAGTCGCAATTCCATAATCCGTAGAATAATCAGGTCTGTTTGGGCTATATTCAATTCTAATTTCATCTCCTTCTTCAGATTCAATATCTAAACCAAGAAATGGCAACACATCAAGAATTTGTTTACGCGTGACATTTCCAGAAACTAATTTTCTAATTCGATTGATGTTTAATTCAACAACAGGCAATTATGCACTCCTCAACCAACTTAAATTATTGTTGTAAAATTCTCTGACATCGTCTAGTTCATACTTTAGCATTGCAATTCTTTCAATTCCTCCTCCCCAAGCTAAAACAGGTTTGTCAATACCAAGTGGCTTTGTTACTTCAGGTCTAAAAATTCCCATACCAAAAAGTTCAATCCATTTTCCTAATTTTTCATTGTATACCATTGTTTGTAAAGACGGTTCAGTGTATGGAAAAAATGTTGGCCAAAATTTAATTTTTGTTAATCCTAATTTTTTATAAAATTCTTTTTGGATTCCCATTAAATCTCGTAATGTAGTATTGTTTCCAATAACAATTCCTTCAATTTGATTAAATTCAACAAGATGTTTGTAACTAACTTTTTCATTTCTAAATACTCGACCTAATGAAAATATTCTTGCATTTTCAGGTTTTTGTTCTGCAAGATGTTTTATAGTGACACAGGTAGTATGTGTTCGTAAAACCATTTTTTGTGATTCAGATAACTTCCAGTCATATTTCCAGTTTTTATTATGAGATGAAGATACATTTTTTATTTGAGATGAAGTAGCAGGGTTTTTTGATTCTAGATTTTCTAGATAGAAAGTATCTTGAAGTTCTCTTGCAGGATGATCTTGAGGAGTGAACAAAGCATCAAAATTCCAGAAACTAGATTGTGTCATATTTCCTAAGATTTCAGAGAAACCAAGATTGACAAAGATTTCACGTATTTCATCAATAGTATCTTGTAATGGATGAGTTCTAGCTGCAAAAATAGAAGGTACATCTGCTTCAACATCAATCGCTCCACTGGAAGATGCACTAGTATCAAGAGAAAGTGCAGCGTCGGTTAATGATATGGTTTTTGTTTTTTCCGAAGTTTCTATAATGTAATTTGGTCTAGAAAGTAAAATTTTCATAGCTAAAGGATTGGAAATTTGTTCTTGTAAGATAGTTTTTTCCCCTATGAATGAAAGAAGTTTTTCTTCAGGTGTTTCTATTGGTTTTTCTTTGATTGATACTAAAGACTCAGAATTATTTTTTTCAATTTTTATCCAACCATTTTTTTTAGCATTGGCAATTGCCACATTAAATCCTGCACCAGATAATGCAGAACGAATTTGATCAAATGTTTTAGGTTCATCTTTGAGCATATTGATGAGTTTTCGTTCAGGTAATCCATTTTTTAGAGAATCAAGTCCATTTGGACCTAAGGAGAAGGTTACTTTTTGAGATTCAGCCACTATAGCCAAGTCCTTCAATCGTAACCATTCAATTCCTCTACGAATTTGATCAATTGAAAGTTCAGTATTTGTTGATAATTGCTCAGGAGTTTGATTTGGAACTTTTTGTAGTGTTTCTAAAATTTTTTTTTCTATATCATGAAAAACTTGTGACACAGTACA